>JAKBAP010000055.1 GCA_021808995.1 Planctomycetota bacterium
GCCCAATCCCGGCTGGCCAACGGCCAAGCGGTGTTCCTGTTCGGTCCGCATGCGATCCCGCGCGGCCGCTTCGTCGCCTATTACCGAGGAGCTCCCCGATTCCAGGCGAGCGTCTCGGGAGTGATCGAAGGGGTTGGATGAACCGCCCCGCGGGCTTGTGATGGGGGTTCGAGCGGCTCAAGTGTAGTGCGTCAGCCCAAGTGGCACAAAGCCTTGGGTTGCCTCCATGCGTGAATCATCAACCGACAAGTGGATTCTCGGCGAGCGCGTTCCTTGTTCCGCTCGCCGACTGGTTGCCGCGGGGATGCGCTCCTGGCAAACTAGGGCCTGAGTGCGAAAGCATCGGGCGGAAGGCCAAAAGGAGTCGCTTTCATGAGCCGTCACGCGAGGGTCGTGGGGATTTGTTGCGTCGTCTGGACGCTTGGTGTGGGGGGGTCGCGGGGGCAATCGCCGGCGGAATTCGCCGAGACGGCGGCATTCGCGGCGGCCCACCAAAACAAGGACGGCGGGTTTAGTGAGTTGCCCGGTGGGCCTTCCAGCCTGGGGGCGACCAACTCCGGGCTCCGCGTGCTCAGGCACGTGGGAGGCTCGGTCCCCGATGTGCTCGCGTGCATTCGTTACGTGAAGTCGTGCCGCGACGCGAGCGGTGGATTCGCCCCAGCGCCTGGCGGTAAGCCCGACCCGATCGTGACGGCCGTGGGGTTAATGGCGGCCGCGGAGCTTAAGATCGCGGACCCCGAAATGATCAAAAGCGCCACCGAGTACATGGGGGCGAACGCCAAGAGCTTCGAGCAAGTCCGCATGGCCATCGCTGGGCTCGAGGCCGTCTCCGCCAAGTCGCCCGATTTTCCTCGCTGGCTCGAACAGCTTCAGGCCATGAAGAACGCCCAGGGAACCTATGGGGAAGGAGACGAGCTGGCGTTCACGACCGGAGGCGTGGCGGCCTCGATTCTGCGGATGGGGATGACGCTCGACGACCACGCCAAGATCGCCGCCACGCTGAAAGGCGCTCAACAGACCGACGGAGCATGGTCGCGAGGCAAGGGAGCTTCCGACCTTGGGAGCACGTATCGGATCTTGCGGGCTCTTTACATGATGGGCGAAACACCCCAGGTCGAGCCGCTGCTTGCGTATATCTCGGCCCGTCGCCGGCCCGACGGCGGTTACGCGATGACACCAGGCGGCAAAAGCAGCCTGGGGGTCAGCTACCTCGCGACGATCGCGATCCGCTGGACGAGGCTATTGACCGGCCTTCAGCCCGTTGTCGAGACGGCTGGGTTCACTCCGATGGTCGGGGACCCCACGCTCGCCGACTGGCAGGGGGAAAAGCAATACTGGTCGTTCAAGGAGGGCGTCCTGACGGGCCTGTCACCGGGCCTCGACCACAACACCTTCCTGGCCACTTCCAAGAGCCACGGCGATTTCGTGATCTCCATGGATTTTCGGCTGCGAGACGGCCAGGGAAATAGCGGCGTTCAGTTTCGGAGCGTCCCCGCGCCGCCGCACGAGATGTCGGGCTACCAGGCGGATATCGGCGAGGGCTATTGGGGCTCGCTCTACGACGAATCCCGGCGGAACAAGACCCTGGCCGCGCCATCGCCCGAGAAGCTCAAGACCCTGAGGAAAGAGGGCTGGAACCGGTACGTCATTCGAGCCATGGGAAACCATGTCACCCTATCGTTGGCCGGGGCGGTCACGGTCGACTATCGTGAAAAGGATTCCAAGATCGCCCGTGACGGCCTGATCGCGACCCAGATCCACGCCGGCGGACCGATGCGCATCGAGTTCAGTAACCTCTTGCTCCAACCCTTGCCGACCCCCACCACCGAGGCGACGGGAAGCCCCGGCTTCCACCTGAGGACAGTCCCAACCCCCGAGGGGGAACGCAAATACACGCTCTACACCCCGGAGGGCTACGACGGCAAGACGCGAATGCCCTTGATCCTGTTCTTGCATGGTGCCGGCGAGCGTGGTGATGACGGAGTCGTCCCCGCCCAGGTCGGATTGGGACCGGCCATCCTCAAGCGCGGAGGCGTCCCCGCGTTCGTCCTGTTTCCGCAAGCCAGGCGTACCTGGAGCGCGGATTCGCCCGATATGAAGGCCGCGCTCCTGGCGATGGACGAAGTCACGAGCCAGTACAAAATCGATCCCAAGCGAATCATCGTGACTGGACTCTCCATGGGCGGCCATGGAAGCTGGGACATCGCGGTGAAACAGCCCGACATGTTCGCCGCCTGCGCGCCGATCTGCGGACCTGGCCAGGTGGATCAGGTGGAGCGATTGCGGGGGCTTCCGGTCTGGGCCTTTTGCGGGGACGACGATCAGGCCCGGACTCTCCACAACATGCGGGCGATGGTGGAAGCGCTCATGGCCCATGGGGGCCAGGCGCGGATCACCGAGTATCGGGGCGTCGGTCATAACAGTTGGGATCGGGCCTACAACGATCCGGAATTGATCGATTGGATGCTCAAGGCACGTCGGCCGTGATGGTTTGGGCTCGGCGGGTGGACGTTCTTACAAGGAGATTTCAGCGGATGGCCACAAAAGGTGGACGAGTCGGGCGCTGGCGTTGTCGCGGCGGATGGATCATCGTGCTGTTTTTGGGCCTGCCGATGGGTGAACGCCAGGCCACGATGGCCGTCGCGGAGGGTCGGTCGCTCGCCGACGGAGGATCGGCGAGCGAGCTGGTAGCGCGTGGGCGAATTGATCTGACGCTTGAGGGAGCGCGGTTGGTGATTCGCGGGGCGGAGAGCAAGGCCCTCGCGCTTGGGATCAAGGAAAACATCGCGGTCGTGGATCAGGGGGGGCATCTGGTGGCGTTTGAGCGCATGGACGGCGCTCGGCCCGCGAGTGGCTATACCGCGCTCACCAAGGCGACGACGGCGGCGACCTTTCGCCAGGCAACGGGCCCGATCGGCGGTGGCGAGAAGGGGCCGGACCCGCTGTTGAATCTTTCGTTGCAAAACGCCGCCTTGGCGTCCGGTGGGAAGCTGACGACCCTCAAGGGGGGTGTTCCGATCGAGATTGACGGCCAGGTCACGGGGGGTGTGGGAGTGGGTGGAGGCTCGGGTGAGCAGGACCTGCTGGTGGCCAAGGCGGGCGTTCAAGCACTCCTTGAGGGGCTCAAGATGACTCCGGGAACCCCTCGGATTCCCGGCGGGCGCTCGGAATAACACTCGCTTTCTAGGGCGAGACCACTGGCCAGGGAGGTCCGTCCGATCTAGGATATCCTGAGGGTCGCTGATGACTCTCCCGGAAAAGCACGACCCGGCTCGCACCGGGGCTGGCGTGGCTGAGTGTCGGGGTTGGTTTCGTGAGACGCACCCACGGCGGGGATGTACTAGGATCAAGTTGGTGAGCTTCCCTTGCGACGAAGCGGGAATCGCGTACGAGATCAAGCCCCGAGGTCGACAGTCGAGGTTCGGCTCATGGTGGGTCGAGGGATTTCGCGCCGAGGCGAATGTAGGAAATCGCGACTTATTCCCTGAGGATCGAGCCTGAACGCGATGTGGCGGCAGGCGGGGGATGGGTTGAACGGGCCGCGTGGTGGATCGAGCATCGCGGCCGATTCGGCAGTCGAATCGATGGGATTCGATCGAGGAAGACCGCATGGTCGACATTTTATCGCGGGCGTTTGATGCGACGGGCTTTCCCCCGCGGTGGCGGTGCGGCCAGTGGAGCTCGGAGCTGGGGTGGCTGCATATCGTTTCGGACCTGGGAATCTGGGGTGCCTACCTCGCCATTCCCTGCGTGCTCGGCTATTTCGCGCTCGGGCGTAAAAACCTGCCGTTTCGCGGGGTCTTCGTGCTCTTCGGAGCCTTCATCCTCGCCTGTGGCCTGACCCACTTCATGGATGCGCTCATGTTTTGGTGGCCGGCTTATCGACTGACCGGCCTGCTCAAGTTCTTGACGGCTAGCATCTCATGGGGGACGGTCTTCGCCCTGGTCTGGGTGACCCCGCGGGCACTCCGAATGCGATCTCCGGAGGAGCTCGAGCGTGAAATCCTTGAGCGTGGCCGCGCGGAAAAGGAAGCCTCTCGCTATGCCGAGCGTCTGCGCTCGACCAATCAGCAACTGATCGAGTCCGAGCGTGACAAGAGCAACCTGCTCACCAACGTGACGCACGAACTACGAACCCCTCTGACGCTGATTCTTTCGCCGATCGAGGCGATGCTCGAGGGTGATCGCGGGTCGATGCCGGAGGCCGACCTGGAAAAGCTTCGTGTCGTTCACAATAACGCCGTTCGGCTCTTACAGATGGTGACGGGGGTGCTCGACATTTCCAAGCTTGACGCGGGCAAGCTTGAGGTCAATCGCGAACCCACTGAGATCGCGTCGTTGACTCGGTCGATCGCGCGGGATTTTCAACCAGCCCTTGAGGGTCGGGGCTTGGAGCTTCAGCTTCACCTCGATCCCGATCCATCCTGGGTGATGCTAGACCATTATCTTTATGAGCGGATCGTTTTCAACCTGATGTCGAACGCCGTGAAGTTCACCCCCAGCGGGGGCAGGATCGAGGTCGCGGTTTCGCTGTCGGGTGATCGCGCTCGGCTGTCGGTCAAGGACACCGGGATCGGGGTCGCGGAGCGGGACAAATCGAGGCTGTTCGAGCGATATCGCCAACTGGACTGTTCCTCGACGCGGCGGTTCGAGGGGACGGGCCTGGGGCTGGCGCTGGTCCGGGAGTTCGCGGAGCTCCTGGGTGGGACCGCGTGGGTCGAGAGCGAGCTCGGGGGGGGGAGCGAGTTCACCGTCGAGCTCTTCGCCCCGCGTCGCGAGGTCGGCAACGGAGTCGCGGCGGGTCCGCGCCAGCCGATGATGACGCAACGGTACGTCCCGCCCCGTCCGGTGGAGGCGACCGCCGATCTTGAGCGGCTGAGAATCCTGGTCGCCGAGGACAACCCCGAACTCGCGAACCACATCACGTCGTTGCTTGGAAGGGACTACGCGGTGAGCGTGGCCGCCGACGGGGAAAAGGCTCTCGATCTGGCCCGCGATTGGGCCCCAAACTTGATCTTGTCGGACATCATGATGCCTCGGCTCGACGGATTCGAGCTCTGCCGAGCGATCAAGAACGATCCGAGTACCTCGCGGATTCCGGTGGTCTTGTTGACCGCGCTGACCGATCGGGAAGCGCTCATGCACGGCTGGGAATCGGGAGCGGATGAGTATTTGTTCAAGCCGTTTCACCCGCGCGAGCTCTTGACCCGGGTTCGGACCTTGCTGGCCGCCGCCGAGGAGCAGCACCGCGTCGAGTCGGTTCTGGCGGGCATGAACGCCGAGCTCGATCGTCGAGTGCGCGAGCGAACGGCCGAACTGTCCAAGGCCCAGGACGAGCTGGAGGCACGGGTTCAGGAACGCGAGAGCGCTCTGCGCTCTCTGCGCGAGAGCGAGAATCAGCTCCAGGGGCTCGCCGACGCGATGCCTCAGCTCGCCTGGATGGCCGACGCGGGGGGCTCGGTCTCGTGGTTCAATAACCGCTGGTATGAATACACCGGCCAGTCCGCCGAGGAAACGCTCGATCTCGGATGGCGATCGTTGATCGACCCCGAGGACCTTGCCCGTCTGACCATGCGAGCGCGCGAAATGACCGAGTCCAAGGCGAGCTGGGAAGAGACGATTCGAATTCGCCGTCGCGACGGCCAGATGCGCTGGCATCTCTCGATCTTCGTCCCAATGCACGAGGACGGCAAGCGGGGCACGCGATGGTTCGCCACCCACACCGACGTCACGGAGCGAATGCGGCTCGAGGACGAGCTGCGGCTGGCCGATCGACGCAAGGACGAGTTCGTCGCGACGCTGGCGCACGAGCTCCGCAATCCGCTGGCGGCCATTCGCAATTGCCTGCTCGTCATCAAGGAGGCCAAGAACGAGCTGGCCATGACCGAGGAATTCCTGGAGATGGCCTCGCGGCAAACCCACAACATGTCGCGCTTGCTGGACGACCTCATGGACGTGTCGCGGATCCGGCAGGGAAAGATCACTCTGAGACAGCGGGTGGTGGACCTGATCCCCCTGGTTGAGCAGTCGATCGCGTCGCGCCGGCCCTCGCTGGAATCGCGACAAATGGAGGTCGAGATCTCGCTCCCAGCGAGGCCCGTTCCGGTTTTCGCGGACCCGCTGCGGATCGAACAGATCGTCGGCAATTTGATCGACAACGCGGCGAAATACTCGGAGGACTGCCGGAAGATCGGCGTGGTTGTCGAGTTGTCGGGACAGGAAGTGATTCTTCGTGTTCACGACGAGGGGGTGGGGATCCCTCCCGAGATGCTCGAATATGTTTTTGACGCCTTCATGCAGGAAGGGAAGGCGTCGGATCGCGCGACGGCCGGGGTGGGCATCGGCCTGACGCTGGTGCGAAAGCTGGTGAATTTGCATGGGGGGAGCGTGGAGGCCCTGAGCGAGGGGCGTGGACATGGAAGCGAATTCGTGGTGCGGCTTCCGCTGGCCGACGAGGACGACGGCCGCCCCCCCGCCAAGCCCGCGGCGACGAAATCACGAAGGTTGAGCGCCCACGCGCGGCACAAGGTGCTCGTGGTCGACGACAATCTTGACTCGGCCAAGAGCCTGTCAATGCTGATGACGATGGCCGGGCAGGATGTCCGGTCGGCCCATGACGGACCGGCGGCCGTCGCCCAGGCCGCCGAGTTCCGGCCCGATCTGGTGCTGCTTGACATCGGACTGCCGGGAATGGATGGTTATGAGGTCTGCCAGGCGATGAGAAACCGCGATGGGCTCGGGAAAAGCACCATCGTGGCCCTCTCTGGCTGGGGTCAGGAGGACGACCGTCGCCGGTCGCTCGCCGCCGGCTTCAGCCGCCACCTGGTCAAACCCGTGCGAACCGAGACCATCCACGAGCTACTCGCCACCCTGGACGAGAGCCCATGACGCCGAGGGAGTGGGATGGCACGAAAGACCATGATCGCAGGCATCCTGACGGCCGCCCTGCTCGTGGCGAATCCGAGTGAGGCCGACGCCCAGTCGACGAACGGCACGGCGATCCCGCATGGTCAGTTTCGCCCTCCCAACCCGCCGCGGGGTCCGCTCGAGGCCGCCCGGGCCATGACGGTCCCGCCAGGTTTCACGGTCGAGGTCGTCGCCAGCGAGCCAGAGCTGGTGAACCCCACCGCCATGACTTTTGATGAACAAGGGCGAATCTGGGTCACGGAGAGCGTCGAATACCCCAGGCGTGCGAAAGGCAAGGGGCGCGACCGTGTCAAGGTGTTCCAGGATGAGGACGGCGACGGCCGCGCGGAACGCGTAACCGTCTTCGCCGATGGCCTTAACATCCCCTCCGGAGTCGCTGTCGGCCATGGCGGCGTCTGGGTCGCGAACGCGCCCGACATCCTCTTGCTCCGCGACACCGACGGCGATTCCGTCGCCGACACCCGCGAGGTCGTCGCCACCGGCTTCGGCCGGGACGATGTCCACGAACTCCCCAATTCCCTCACCTGGGGGCCGGACGGCTGGCTCTACGGCTGGAACGGCGTCTTTAACTCGTCACGGGTGAAGTCGAAAAATGGCAAGACCTACGAATTCACCTGCGCCATCTTTCGCATCCATCCGCGAACCCGCGTCTTCGAGGTCTGGTGCGAGGGGACATCCAACCCCTGGGGCATCGCGATCAACCCCGACGGGTCGTTTTTCTCAAGCGCCTGCGTGATCGACCATCTCTGGCACCTGGTCGAAACCGGATACTACATCCGCCAGGGAGGTCCCTATCCCCCCTTTACCTGGCCGATCGGGTCGATCACCCATCACACCCACCAGCAGGCGGCCTATTGCGGCATTCATTACTTTGACAGCCCGGCCTACCCTGCTGAGTACCGAGGCCGGCTCTACATGGGCAACATTCACGCCGGCGCCATCAACGTCGACCGGGTCGTGAGCACAGGCGCGAGCTACGGGTCCCACCCCGAGCAGGATTTTCTCACCGCCAACGACGCCTGGTTCATGCCAGTCTCGCAAAAGACCGGCCCCGACGGCTCGCTTTATATCCTCGATTGGTACGACCGCTATCACTGTTATCAAGACGCCAACCGCGACCCCCAGGGGATCGATCGCGACAAGGGCCGCCTCTATCGCGTGCGCTACGGCAACACGCCCCGCCGAGCCCCCTTCGATCTGGCCAAGTCTCGCGATGACGACTTGATCACCCTTTTGGGCGACGCCAACGTCTATAACCGAGACACGGCCCAGCGGCTCCTGGCCGAACGCGCGACCCCGGCGATTCGCGCCAAGCTCGAAACCCTCGCGCTCGACCCCAGGGTGCCAGGGGTGAAGCAATCGCACGCGCTTTGGGCGCTTCTCTCGAGCGGGCCGCTTCGCGAGGAGTTTCACCTGGCCTTGCTTGAGCGATTGAAACCCAATTTCCAGGCCTTGGCCGTCCGGGCCGCGGGCGACATGCGAAACCCCTCGCCGCGAATCCGCGACCAGGTCGCCAAGCTCGCCAGGGATCCCTTTCCGGAGATCAGACTCCAGGTCGCCATCGCCTCGCGAAAAATCGAGGGGGTCGATCCCATTCCCTTACTCCTCGACGTACTAGAAACCGGTGACGACGAGCTCGTGACCCAAATCGTCTGGCGCAATCTCGAACCCTTTTTCGCGACCCGGCCAAGCGACCTGGCCAAGCGAATCGAGGGACGCCAAGACAGCCCTGGATTCAGCGAAATCGCTCCCAAGGCCATCGAGCGAACCCTGGCGCTCGATCCCATCGACACGGGAATGATCCGAGCCTGGCTGGAGCATACCCGGCAAGGACAGGATACGCTGGAGGCGCTCGGCCACCTCGTCGACTACCTCGAATCGAAAGCGCCTACTCGGGAGTTCCTGGACGCGATGCGCGCTGACCTCGTGAAATTCCGGGATCGCCCGACCGCGACGCCCGTGCACCAGAACGTGGTCGCTCTGTACCAGGTGGCCCTCGCCCTCTGCGGCGACCGGTCCGCGCTCAAGGACGTCTTTCTCACGCTCGAACGACCAACATTCAAGGACCAGGCATCCGACCTGGAACGGGAGTCGATCCGGCGAGAGGCCCTTGAGTCCCTCTTGAAACTCAAGGTCAAGGGCCTCGGGAAGGTGACCATCCCGCGGCTCTTGCTCGAGACCGATTCGCGAAGCACGCTCCAGTTCCGTCGCGACGTCTTGGCGGTGGCGGGCCGGCTTGACGATCCCGAGATCGCGTCCGCCGTGCTCGCGGTCTACCCCAAGCTCGCCGACCCACTCAAGCCCGCCGCAATCGACCTGCTCTGCCAGCGGGCACCCTGGGGCCGGTCGCTCCTGGAAGCCGTCGATCGCAAGACAATCCCCGCGATCGCGATCGGGATCAACCAGCTCCGCCGGCTGAAGGCGACGAAAGACCCCGCGATTCAGGGCCTGATCACCAAGCTCTACGGGGCTCTCCGCGAGGAACGGCGCCCCGATCGCGACCAGGTCGTGAGCCGGATGCGCGAGCTCGTCTCGAACGCGCCCGGAGACGCCCCCCACGGCCGGGCCGTCTTCGCCAAGCTCTGCGGCCAGTGCCACAAGCTCCACGGCGAGGGACAGGAGGTCGGACCCGACCTGACCGGCGTCGGGCGGAGCAACCTCGAGCAGCTTCTCTCAAACGTATTCGACCCCAACCTCGTCATCGGCCCTGGATACCAGGCGACGACCGTGGCCGGCAAGGACGGGCGAATCCTGAGCGGGCTCCTGATCGAGAACGGCGGGGACCGCGTGATCCTCAAGCTTCAAGGGGGCCGCGTCGAGACGATCGCACGCGACCAGGTCGACGATCTCAAGACATCCCAGGTCTCGCTCATGCCCGAGGGAATCGAGACGCAACTCTCGCCGAACGAGGTCGTCGATCTGTTCGCCTATCTGCGCGAGCCTGACCCATCGCCGAGGAAACCACCAGGGCGACCCTGATCCCAACCCCCCTCACGCCGGTGACCAGCCGTCCGCCAAGCTGGGGGCCGGGGAACGAACGGACGGGGCCTTGGCCGCCGCGAGGGCGTCCTCGACAACCGATTCCAGCACCGCGATGTACTCCAGGAATCGCTTCTTCCCCAGCGGCGTGATCCGGCAAAGCGTCTGCGGCCGGTTGCGATGGATGCCCTTCCAGATCTCGACATACTCAGCATCATGCAAAACCTGGAGGTGCCGGCTGAGATTGCCGTCGGTGAGCTGACAGAGCTCCTTGAGATCCGCGAAGATGATCCCCTTCGGCCGCGAAACCAATGAAGTCATGATGCTCAGCCGGGCTTTCTCATGAAAGACACGCTCGAGCCCCTCGTACGCGAACCGACCCGTTGAATCGCCGCCAGCCGGGTTATGCCGAGACATGGTCGCGCTCCAGGGTGGAATAGAGGACGACCGCGGCTAGGAACTGCCCGATGGCAAACGGAACCGCCATGCATGAGGGCTCAAGAGCCCGCTCCGGCCCCAACCCGAGCACCAGACAACCCGCGAACAGGTAAAACACCGCGACCCAATAGGTCGGGCGCGGCAATAACCGGCCCGACGCGAAGATGCCCAGGCTGTAAAACATCTGCCACAGCCCCGGCAACATCCAGACACAACCGGGCGCTGACCGCGAGATCACGACCGTGACCAGACCCCCAGCCGCCAGGGCGGGAATGAATTGCTGGAGAGCGACCCCGGTCGACTCACGAGAGACGCGAGAATCCTCCCTCCAAGCCCGCACCCCCATCTCAATCCCAGCCACCACCAAGCTCACAATCGCCGCCCCGACCCAGAGCTCAAGGTAGACTCCAGGGTTGCGAGCGGGGTCCTCCAGATAAGCCCGCTGTACTAAGCCCGCCGCGACCGCGATCACCCCCGAAAACGCGACCGGCAGCGCCCGATACCCCCGATAAACCTCGGCGCTCGCCAGCCGAGACCGGATCTCGGTAATCTGCGTCAGTGCGTCGCGAAGCTCCATTTTCGATCGACCTCCGTGGCCATTCACACCATTCCCGATCGGCTTTGCATCGTAAAGCAATGGAAATCGCCCTGTCAAGGGGACGGCTGGGCGGGCCTGAATCCACCAAGCCGGTGCCGGCGGGTTTCATTTTGACTTGACCTTGGTCGGTTCGGGGAGTGTCATTTTGGCGTCGGTTAGCGTACTGTAGAGGCTTAACGCGAGAGGTGATGGTCCCACCATGCTTGGAGGGGCTCCGTTGCTCGTTGGTGAAGGTCGTTGTGAACGATCGCCGGTTTCTTGCGTTCTGGGCCGGGTGGCGGCTGTCAAGGGTTCCATGGAAATCCTGCTTATTGCCGGCCTGATCTTGATCAACGGCTTCTTCGTGACGGTCGAGTTCGCGCTGGTCAAGGTGCGATCGACCCAGATTGATCAGCTCGCGGAACAGGGAAGCTGGGCCGCCAAGCTCACGTCGAAGGCACTCGATCGGCTGGATTTTTACCTGTCGGCCTCGCAGATTGGGATCACGGTGGCCAGCCTGGCCCTGGGCCGTGCGATGCACGACTGGGTCGAGCCGCTGGTTGAAAGGGCCTTTGGGGCGATTCACATCCCATCGACGCCGCTGGTTGTGTTTGGCGTGTCGATCGGGACAGTGCCATTGGTCGCGCTTTCGCTCGTGACGTTCTTGCACATGGCCCTGGGCGAGCAGGCCCCCAAGAGCCTGGCGATTCGCTCGCCCCGGGTGCTCGTGCTCTGGACAGCGCCCGCGCTGGTCATCATGTCGTACGTGTTTTCGCCGGTGATCTGGCTCCTGAACAAGGCGTCGAATCTGACCATCTGGGCGCTCGGCCTGGGGGCGGCCTCGAGCTCGGAGCTGGCCCATAGCGAGGAAGAGCTCCGCCTCATCGTGGCCGAGAGCGTGGCCGGCGGCCACCTCTCGCGCAACGAGCGAATGATGATCGAAAACGTGCTCAATCTCGAGGAAAAAACCGCCAGGCGCGTGATGGTCCCGCGCCCGGACATTGTCTATCTGAGCCTGTCTCGCTCGCTCGAGGAAAACCTACGGCTGGCGCGTCAGGCCGGTCACACCCGTTATCCGCTCTGCGAGGATGACCTGACGACGGTGGTCGGAATGATCCACGTCAAGGACGTGTTTCGCGCGGGCGCGTATCAAAACGGGCGGGTTGATCTGAGACAGTACGCCCGGGCGGTTCCTTTTTTGCCCGTCACGCTCAGGCTGGACCAGCTCTTGCTCGAATTTCAGCGCAATCGGGTGCATCTCGCGATGTTGTTGGACGAATATGGCAGCGTGGTGGGCATGGCGACCCTGGAAAACGTGCTCGAGGAGCTGGTCGGTCCAATCCAGGACGAGTTCGACCGTGAGACGCCCCCGATCACGCCCCTGGGCGAGGGTGTCTTCGAGGTCGAGGCATCGTGTCCGCTCGATGTCCTGGCCGAGACCTGCGAGATCGATGTCCCGGAGACCGACGCCGAGACAGCCGGCGGCCTGGTGCTTGATCTCCTGGGCCGACTCGCCCAGGCCGGCGACTCCGTGACCATCGACGGACGTAGGCTGACCGTCCTCCACGCCGACCCGACCCGCATCCGCCGAATCAAGGTCGAGCCCATCCCCGACGAGCCCACCGCGACCTCGGACCCCGCCGAGACCGCCTCGACCACCAATCGCGACTAGACTCCCGACCAATTCTGGAAGTCAGCCA
Organism: Planctomycetota bacterium; assembly: GCA_021808995.1. Taxonomy (GTDB): domain Bacteria; phylum Planctomycetota; class Planctomycetia; order Isosphaerales; family Isosphaeraceae; genus JAKBAP01. Next base: position 12,622 of record JAKBAP010000055.1, read on the forward strand.
CCGAGAGCCCTTTTTCGTCCCGTGGACTCGAAAGGGCGTCTCGATGCCAGGGATTCAGGAGCGCTGGGCGATGGCTGGGGCGGATTCGGGGGTCTCGGGTGCCTTGTAGTCAAACCAGCGGGGGTCGAACTCGACTCTGCGCTTTTGGTGCATGGCGATGTTGCTCGAGAGGGCGATGATCGCGTCGGCCATGGCGACCTCGCCGCGGCAGCGGGGCTGGTGCTCCTTGTCCTCGTGATAATTCGAGGCGTCGCCGTGCCGCACGCAGTAGGCGAAGTGCTCGAGCTCCTCGCGGTATCCACGCGACGGGTCGGCGGTCGCCAGGCCACCCAGGGACGCCGCCTTGCTCGGGCCGGCCGTGCTCGGGCTGGTCTCGAGAACCGGCTTCTTCCCCTGGTTTTCGATCGAGACCGAGGTCGACCGCGAGGTGTACGGGCTGCCCGCTTCCTTGTAGAGCAGGATCTCCTTTTCCTGGCTGACGAGCATCGTTCCCTTCGAGCCCATGACCATCTCACCGTAGCCATCGAACGAATTGGTATTGATCGACGAATACGTCACGACGATCCGGTCGTTTTCGGACTTGCCGGGGAATTCGAAGATGGTAAAGACATGGTCGTCGGCCTCGCGACCGTCGGTATAGAAATAGGTGCCGCCGACGCCGGTCACGGCGATGGGATGTTTCTTGCCGAGGAAGATCGAGCAGGCGTCGAGCTGATGGCTGCCAAGCTCGGCCATCAGGCCCGCGCCGGTGCGGGAATAGAGCCGCCAGTTGATGAGCTCGTCGAGGCTCTTGTAGCCGTATTTCTTGAAGTCGACCCCCTTATCGGCGTCGGGATAGAGGCGCTTCCAGCTATCGCGGTAGACGACGTCTCCCTTTTCGTTTTTCATGATCTCGGGGAGGCCGGTGGCGGGATCGTAGATGGGGTTTCCGCTTTTGTCCTTGGCGACCATGGGCTGGGCGTTGTTGCGGTGCCAGAGGGCTCGGATGTGGCGGATCTCGCCCAGGACGTCGTTCTGGACCAGGTAGTTGGCGTTGTCGTAGAGCACGGAGTAATGCCGCTGATGGCCGACGGCCAGGAGCTTATTGGTTTCGCGGGCGGTGCGGCACATCTCCTTGCACTCGGAGATGGAGTGGGCCATCAGCTTTTCGGTGAAGACGTGCTTGCCGGCCTTCATGGCCTCGATCGCGACAGGCGCATGCAGCCAGAGAGGCAGCGCGATCACGACCATCTCGACCTCGGGGTCGGCGTACATTTCTTCCTTGGTGGCGTAACGCTTGAGCTTCTTGGCCTCGGCGGGTGAGTAGTCGGCGTGGCTGCTGAATTCCTTGACCGCGCGCTCTTGCTGGCTGGGCCGGATGTCGCAGAAGCCGACAAAGTTGAGATACGCCCGGTTATGCGAGCGGATCATGGCCTGGCAGCCCTCGTCGCCGGTGCCGATGATGGCGGCCTTGACGGGTGCCTTTCCCCCCATGTCCTTATAGCCGAAATAGAACGCCCCCAGGGCCGGCGCGGCCACGGCGGCCTTGAGCAGGTCGCGGCGGGACATGCCGAGGGCCTGGTTGGCGTTTTCACGCCCCAGGATACGTTCTTCGGGGGTCAGGTTGGTCATGACGGGCTCCAGGGGCGAGTGATGAAAAGGGGGTGGAATTTCCAGGGTTTATTTGATGGAATCGGACCTTCAGGCTGACTCGGCGGCGGCGTTTTTCGCGGCCAGCCGGCGCCTTCGCCGGCCGCCGAGGATCAGTGCGTCCAGGCCGACCCAGTGACCGGTTGGCACCGTGGCCAGGACCAGGCACGCCAGCATCTCGACGAGGTTCTTGCTCACGATCCAATAATGCCCCTCGGCCTTGGGATTGGGCGGCAAGCCAGGCCAGGGGGGCATCGACAGGTAAATCATCGCCAGGAACATCGCCGCGCCGAGCGCTGACCAGGGTGTCAGGAACCCAAGAATCAGGCAAACCCCGATGGCGACCAATCCATAGGGGGTCGCGACGTTCAGGACGTCGAGTGTCGAATAGTGCTCGTTCAAGGAGCCGGCCCCCTTTCGCTGTTCCGGCGTCGCCAGCGCGACGAGCGAATCCTCGAACGCCTTTTCCTGGTCCAGGATCGGTTTGGTCAGCTCTCGGCGGTCGGACTCGAGAGAGCGCCGGGAGTCCCACGCTCGCTCCTGGTCATACGACAAGGCGTCGGGATTTCGCTCGGTCTTCTCGACGACCTCTAGGTCATGAAGGTATTTCTGTTTCTTCTCGGCGTTGGCGGGGTCGTCGAACCAATAGACCGTCCACTGGATCTGTTTCTCGAGCAGAGCCTTGGCTTTCGTTCGCTGGTCCTCGTCAAAGGCGTAGTGCTTGGCGACATCCTCGACATCGGCCGCCCAGGTCGACTTGAGCTTGTCGGGATCGAGCGCCTCGAGGCCATCGACATCGGGAATCAGGCCGCGAAACGACGGAGCCAATGGGCCGGTCGCGTTCCTCAGATAAATTTCGGCCGAGAAGGGCTTTTTGTCCTTGATCCGGGACTCGACCTTCTCGAGCCCCTCGTAGAGAAAGTGCCAGCCAATCGCGATTCGAAGCAAGACGAGGAAAAGCGCCGCCAGGAATCCAGGATAGTAGCGTGACATGATGATTGAGACTCGTCTCCCCGCGGCCATCCAGGAGCGGGCGTTTGGCCCGACCGGGAATCGCTGATTGTTCGCTCGACTCGATCCGACGTCGATGAGCGGCCCAAATTCGTGAGAACCCTAGTGTAACGACTTTTGCTCGCGAACAAAATCACCTTCGCCCACCCCAAACGAGAAAATCTCGGGCGTGTCGCCGTCCGAGGGGGCGTTCACGAATACGACGCCGATCCTGGGTTGGTTCGCGGCATGCTCGTTGGCGGCGTCGGGGCCGAGCAGATAATAGGCTGTCGAGAGGGCGTCGGCCATGGCGGCGGTGGGGGCGAGTACGGTGACGCTCAAGGGGCCTCGGGCCGGCTCGCCGGTGCGGGGGTCGAGGATATGTCCATAGACGCGGCCGCCCGATTCAAACGATTGAAACGCCGAGCCCGAGGTTCCGATCGCCCGATTTCGCAGGCGAAAGACGCCGAGCGGGGAATCGGGATCGAGGGGGTTTCCGAGGGCGACGTGCCATCGCGTTCCTGGCCGGCCCGGCGGCGAACCGATGGCGACCGCGCTTGATCGTCCGCCGTGGATCAGGGCCCCGGTCGGCCACCACGAGGCTCGAATCACCTCGGCGGCGCGGTCGAGGGCGTATCCCTTGCCAATGCTCCCCAGGTTGATCCGTAGCCCCTTCACGTCAAAGGCCACCGTCTTCGCCTCCGGATCCAGCCTGAGATGTCGCCAGCCCGAGCAAGCGCGCGCCGCCGCGAGCGTCTCGGCGTCCGGAACCCGCCTGGGCCCACGCACGAAGCCCCACGCCTCCGAGAGAGCGCCCGTCGTGATGTCATAGGCACCCGCGGTCTCCGCGCTCAGGGCCAAGGCGGTCTCGAGCAATCCAAGGAGCCCCGGCTCGACGGTGACCGGACCGAGATGCGCCCGGGCGTTCAGGCGGGCGACCTCGGATTCGTCGTCATAAACGGTTAACTGGGCTTCGAGGGCGTCGATCACGTCGAGCGCCCGGCAGGCCAGGTCGACCGCGCCGGGGGTGGACGCGGGCAATCGGATCTCGAACGTCGAGCCCATCGCGGGACGCTCGACCCGCACGAGCTGACCTCGCTCGCCCGTGGTGTCGCCCGGTCGCGAGGGGACGGCACGCGCCCGGCCCATGCCAAACATCTGACGGCGATTGAGCTCGGGCTGTTCCATGAGCGAATCGACCTCGATTGAGCCCGGGCGGGACGACCGACCACACGCATGAATTATATCCCCTGGGCGAGGCGGGGACGAGGGGGGGCAAGAACGTGACCTAGACTCGCCTCAGGGGGATGCTCCGCGCGACGTCTCAATTCAGAATGCCCCCGACCGCGAGATTGGTTCCATGAATGAAACGCCCGGCAAGCGAACATGGTGGATTCCAGGACCCGAGGAGGTCGTGTTCGGGTGCCTGATCTCGATGATCTTGATCGGCGACAGTCACGGCCTGTTGGCCGATCCAGGGACGCCCTGGCATCTTCGGCTGGGGCGGGAAATCCTGGTCTCGGGGACGGTTCCCCGGCACGATACCTTGACCTTCACCCACCAGGGAGAGAGCTGGGTCGACCAGTCGTGGGGTTTTGACGTGCTCCTCGCGGGGATCGTCGATCGCTGGGGCTGGCCGACGGCCGTCTGCGCGGCCGCGCTCGGGCTGGCGTGGCTTTACACGGCCGTGGCGAGGGGGCTGGCGCGTGATGGAACCTCGCCCGTCGTCGCCGTCGTGACCGCTCTTCTGGTCGCGGCGATCGGAGGGGTGCATTTCTTGCTTCGTCCCCATCTTTTCACCTTTGCCTTTGTCTATCTGACGCTCCGAGCCTGTCAGCGCCAGCACGAACGTGGAGGTTATTGGGTCGCGCTGGTCCCGCTCTACACGGCGATCCTGGCCAATCTGCATGGTGGGTTCGTGGCGCTGCCGGTGATCGTCCTGACCGCGGCGTTTGGCCATGCCATCTCGGGAACCTGGGGCGACCCGCGAGCCCGTGAGGTCCTGCGGTTCGCGGCGGGGTTTCTCGCGTGCCTGGCGGCGGGGCTGGTGAACCCTTACGGCTTCGGGCTCTATCGCCACGTCGCCAAGCTGCTCTATTCGAGCGGCGTGACCAGCCTGATCATCGAGTATCAACCCGCCCCCTTCGGCAAGCCCGAGGCCGAGGTCCTCGAATGGGTCCTCCTGGCCCTGGTCGCGCTTCCGGTCGTATCGTCTCGGCGGGTCGATCGCTATCAACTGGCCCATGTGCTCGTTTGGCTGCACCTGGCCCTGACCTCGATTCGCAACGCCCCCTTTTTCGCCCTGGCGGCCGCGCCCGCGATCGCGAGCCTACTGGATGGGCTGCCGATCCTGTTTCGCGGAACTTGGAAACGCGACCCCAGGTGGTCGATCTGGCCAGCCTGCGTGACGGTGGGGCTCTTGGGCCTGGCGATCATGGGCCGAGGACCGGGGAGCTTTGACCAGAAGCGCTGGCCGTTCGCGGCGCTTCCGACCGTGAATCGCCAACCACTGGCCACCCGGATGTTTCACGAGCAAGATTGGGGCGGACTGATTGCCGCGGAATGCCAGCCGACCCGGCGATCCTATCTCGACGACCGCTTCGAGCTTTACGGCAAGCCCGCGATCGTGGAATACATCGAGGTCCTTTCCGGCGGGCCGACCTGGGACCTGGTTCAAGAGCGCGACCGCATCGACATGGTCTGGCTACGGCCCGACCGGGGGCTGGCCAGGCGCCTCTTCCGATCGCCGGGCTGGCGAGTCGTCTATCAGGACAAGGTTTCCGTGCTTTTCAAGCAAGCGCCGCCAGCGGACGTGGCGGCCCGTTAGCGAATCATTGGCTGAGGC
>JAKBAP010000504.1 GCA_021808995.1 Planctomycetota bacterium
ATGAGCGCTTCCAGGCATCCCGCCTGAGTTCCCTCGATCTTCGCGAGAATGTTGTTCAGGTAATTGAGCGACTTGATCCGGGGATTGACCGCGTTGGGATGGTTGCGGGTGGTCGCGGCGGTGATGATCTTGAGCCCATGCTCGTAGAGTTCCTCGGGATAGAGGCTGATCTTGTCGGTGATGACGATGACCTGGGGATCGGTGGTCTTGCGTGGGTCGAGCCCCAGACTCCCCGCCCCCCGCGTGACGACCACGCGAATGTAGGCGTCGACCAGGCCGTTTTGCCGGAGCGTGTCCTCGATCGCGTGGGCCATCTCGTGGTGCGACATCGGGATCCGCAGATGGATCGACCGCGCGGACTCAAAGAGGCGATCGACATGGGCCTTCAGGCGAAAGACATGCCCCGAATAGGCCCTGATACCCTCGAAAACCCCGTCGCCATAGAGCAGGCCGTGGTCGAAGACGCTAATTTTGGCGTCGGATTTCTCGTAAAGCTTTCCGCTGATGTAGACCTTGGGGGCCATGAGGGCAGTCCTTCCGTCGTCTCGCGCCTGGGGGAGCGCGAAAAGCCCTCCTCGCGCGGGTTTCATTGGGTCAGGCCATTGCCGCCGACCATTCCTCGATGCGCCCCTCCGACAGATTCACGACCCGGTCGGACTGCTGGGCGATCCGCATGTCATGCGTTACCAAGATCATAGTGAGCCCACGCTCGCGGTTCAAGTCGCGCAGGAGCGCGAGGACACCATCGCCGCTCTTGGCGTCGAGGTTTCCGGTCGGTTCGTCGGCCAGAAGCACCTCCGGCTGGCCCGCCAGCGCCCTCGCGATCGCCGCCCGCTGCATCTCGCCCCCGGAAAGCTCCGACGGCCGATGTGTCATCCGTCGCGACAGCCCCACCCGCTCCAAGAGCTCGGCCGCCTGACGCTCAAGCGCCCGCCTCCGGCTCAAGTACGACCACGCCCCGTGCCGGATCAATAACGGCATGAGCACATTCTCAAGCGCGGTCAACTCGGGGAGCAAATGGTAAAACTGAAAGATAAAGCCAAACGACCGATTCCGATGGCGGTCGCGGGCACGCTCGGTGGCGTCGTCGATCCGGTTCCCGTCGAGAAACACCTGCCCGCCATCGGCCCCATCGAGCAAGCCCAGGATGTGCAAGAGCGTGCTCTTTCCCGACCCGCTCGCCCCCGCGATCGCCACCAGCTCGCCGTGCTCGACCTCCAGGTCGACCCCACGCAAGACCGGCACTTCGTTCTTCCCCTTCCAGTAGCTCTTGCTCACCGCACGAGCCGCCAGGTGCTCGGACATCGTTTCGACCTTCCTTGATTCAGGTGTCCCAGTCGCCCCAGGGCCGCCCACGCGCGGCCCCCGTTCGCCGGCCAATCATTCAAACCGAAGCGCCTTCACCGGGTTCAGCCGCGCGGCCCGAAGCGCGGGCCAGATGCTCGCCCCCACCGAGATCACAAGCGCTCCAACCACGATCCAGACCACCGTGAAGGGCTCGATCAGGGTCGGAATCTTGTCGAAATAGTAAATCGAGTCGTCGAAAACCTTCCGCCTCATGACCACCGAGAGCGCATGCTCGATCTCGTTGATATACCGCACGAACACCAGTCCCCCCAGCATCCCCACGCCACTGCCGACAGCGCCCAGAAGCAGCCCATACCCCAGGAAGATGTCCCGCACCCCCGAGGTCGAGGCCCCGAGCGCCTTCATCACGCCAATGTCGCGCGTCTTTTCCACCACGATCATCGAAAAGATCGCCAGGATCCCAAAACCCGCCACCGCGATGATGAAAAACAGCAGGATATTCAGGATGCTCTGCTCGATCGCGACAGCGCCCAGGAGCGGCCCCTGTTTTTGCTCCCAGGTATAGGCTCGAAAGAACCCAGGCCTCAGATCGTCGAGCGCCACCTGGATCTTTTCCGCGAGCGTGTCCAGCCGGACGCCGGGCTTGGTCTTGATCTGAATCTGCGAGACCGCCCCACGGCCATGGACATCGCGCAGGAGCCGCATGTCCTGCAGCCGATCGAGCGGCACATACACATGGGTGGAATCGTATTCGCTCATTCCACTCTTGAAGTAGCCGACGACCGTGAAGGTGTCGAACCCCCCCTCCGAGCGTTTTTCGCCCGCCCGGGGAAACAGCAGCCCGACCTTCGTCCCCTCGGGGGCGATATAGACATCGGGCTGGTCCTTGCCGGGATGGTGGGTCGCCAGGGCATAGCCCAGGATCGCGCCTCGCGTGGGGGCTTGCTCGCGCTTTTGCTCCTCGAGCTCGTCGCGGATCATCTTCTCCATTTTCTCGTCCAGAGGCTCGCCTGAATCGTCCGCGAGACTCCGCAGGAGCGACCCCGCCGGCGTCTTGTCGCGGATCCTCTCGCTGACCTCGAACGAGGGCTTGATGAGCTCGCCCTTTTGGTTGCGCAGGAACTCGGCGAAGTCCCCGGTCTTGGCCCGATCCAGGGGGTTCACGCCGATGAGCTGGACCGGTCGGGTGATCACCTGGCCGTCGCTGAAGCGGTAATGCAAGATCCCCGGCGTCTCCATGGTCGGCGCGATGGCGTCGATCTGCCCCCCCGCCACGTCCATCAGCCGGGCGATCACCTCGTCGGAATTGTAAAAGCCATCGAGCGAGTACGACTCCACGACCACGTCGGCCAGCACGCCGTGCAGTCGGTCGCGCATTTTCTCCGAGAAACCCGCCATCACCGAATTGACCACGATCATCGTGGCCACGCCCAGCATCACGCTGATCACGCTCGCGAGCGCGATGTAGCGAGTCCTGAGATACCGCCAGCAGAGCAGATATTTATACACGTCGAATCCTTCCCTGGTTGGACGCGGGGGGACGACCGATCGTCACGGAGGCGAGGCGGCCGACCGCGGCCGCATGAGCGGAAACAGAATGACGTCGCGAATGCTCGATTGATTCATGAGGATCATCGCCAATCGGTCGACGCCGATCCCAAGCCCGCCGGCGGGTGGCATCGCGTGGCGGAGCGCCCGGATAAACTCATCGTCCATCTTGGCCATCGATTCCTCGGCCGGCAGCCCAGCAAGCTGCCGACGAAAGAGCGATTCCTGGAGCCCAGGGTCGTTGAGCTCGGTATAGGCGTTCGCCAGCTCGACGCCGCCAATGAAGAGCTCGAACCGCTCGGCCACCGTCGGGTCCGACGCCTTGCGCTTGGTGAGCGGGCAAATCTCGGCTGGATAATCGATCACGAAGATCGGCCCCGTGAGCCGATCCTCGACGACCGCCTCGAAGAGCTCCGAGAGCACGACGACGGAATCCTTCCCCGCCGTCTCGACGCCGGCCCCGCGCGCCCGATCGGCCACGGCCACCGGGTCTCGAGGATCGATTCCCGCGAACTCCGCGACCAGGTCATGATACGACACCCGCGGCCAGGGAGGGGTAAAATCGTAGGTCGCCTCACCCCACGGACGCGCCCGCCCACCCCCCAGGGCCTCGATCGCACCCACGAAAAGGGCCTCGGTCAGTTCCATCATCGCATGATAGTCGCCATAGGCTTGATAGGCTTCCATCATCGTGAATTCGGGGTTGTGGCGGGTGCTGAGCCCCTCGTTGCGATAGACCCGGCCGATCTCGAAAACCCGCTCCATCCCGCCGACCATGAGCCGTTTGAGATAAAGCTCAGGCGCGATCCGCAGGAACAGGTCAATGTCGAGCGCGTTATGATGCGTGACAAACAGAT
>JAKBAP010000505.1 GCA_021808995.1 Planctomycetota bacterium
AAGAACGGGGTGTGCCGGCCCCCCTCTTCCTTGCTCAGGACGTAGACCTCGGCCTCGAACTTGGTGTGGGGGGTGATCGATCCGGGCTTGCAGACGACCTGACCACGCTCGAGGTCGGTTTTCTCAACCCCTCGCAAGAGGACGCCGACATTGTCGCCCGCCTGGCCGTCCTCGAGCGTCTTCTGAAACGCCTCGACGCCGGTGATCGTCGACGCCTTCTTCATGCCGAAGCCAATGATCTCGACGGCGTCACCGACCTTGACCTTTCCGCGCTCGATTCGACCGGTACCCACCGTGCCGCGGCCCTTGATCGAGAAGACGTCCTCGATCGGCATCAGGAATGGCTTGTCGATTTCGCGGACGGGCTCGGGGATGTAGTCGTCCATCGCCTTGACCAGGTCCAGGATCGGCTGAGCCGCCTTGGGGTCCTTGGGAGTGTCGAGCGCGGGCCGACTGCACCCACGGATGATCGGGATCTCCGAGCCTGGGAACTTGTAGTGGGTCAACAGATCCCGAAGTTCCATCTCGACCAGCTCGAGCAGTTCCTCGTCGTCAACCAGGTCGATCTTGTTCAAGAAGACCACCAGGGCCGGCACGCCGACCTGATACGCGAGCAGGATGTGCTCACGCGTCTGAGGCATGGGGCCGTCCGCGGCCGAAACCACCAGGATCGCGCCGTCCATCTGGGCGGCGCCGGTGATCATGTTCTTGATATAATCGGCGTGGCCAGGGCAATCGATGTGCGCGTAGTGCCGCTTGTCGCTCTCGTATTCCACGTGGGAGACCGCGATCGTGACCGTCTTGGTCGCGTCACGCACCGTCCCTCCCTTGGCGATATCGGAATACGCCTTGCTCTTGGCTCGACCATGCTCGGCGAGCACCGCCAGGATGGCGGCCGTGAGCGTCGTCTTGCCGTGGTCGATGTGTCCAATGGTGCCGACGTTGACGTGCGGCTTGGTTCGCGTGAATGTTTCCTTGGCCATCTTTTCTCCCGTCGTCTCCTAAGACACCCTGGCCGGGCTTGGTCGCCCGGTGGATCTGACAGCAAGGCGTTCTTGCCACGACCCAAGTCGGCCGCGGCGTTTCCATCTTCCGGTCTGGGCCGCGAGCCCCAAAGCTGCCGCTGGGATTTGAACCCAGGACCTCGTCCTTACCAAGGACGCGCTCTACCAACTGAGCCACGGCAGCAAGTTCTAGCAGTCGGGATAAGTCCGACGAATCATTCAGTTTGCCGATCAACACGCGCCGTGGCAAGACCCTTTTCCTCGTCTGGCGTTCAAATCACGAAATCGGCCTTCGATCACGCGACCCACCCGGGGACGAAAGCGGGTGATGGGAATCGAACCCACGTAGCCTGCTTGGAAGGCAGGTACTCTACCATTGAGTTACACCCGCGGCGGTCTCGCCGTTTCCGCCAAAGGCCGGTCGCGCTCTGGCGGCGTGATTCCCAGGAGCATTCGTCTCGACGGCGCACCTCGTTTGATTCTCTTATAGGCGTTGTTCCAGATCGTGAGGGTCGCGGGATCCGGTCCCCATCCATCCCGATCGGGATCGACATGGGTGGAGCAGGATTCGAACCTGCGAAGGCATTGCCACCAGATTTACAGTCTGGCCCCTTTGGCCGCTTGGGTATCCACCCGGATCTCGCTCGTTCGCCGCAACCTGGCCCGTTCCCACGAACGGTCAGCCGTCCAAACCACGGCCGAGTCGCGTGATCGAAGAGCTGGCGGAGAGACTTGAACTCTCAACCCTCGGTTTACAAAACCGATGCTCTGCCGATTGAGCTACACCAGCACGTCGAACCCTGAAGCCACCCAATCTACCTGGTCTTGACTCAAATGCAAGACCGAATTGGGCAAATGACCGCCACCCTCACGCGAGAGCGCGGAACGAACCCGATGTCCTCCATCTTATCCTCGGGAATTGTCGTTCGGCAAGTGGGACGCCGGCTTATTCCGCGATTTCCTGGGTTTTGGGGCGGGCCGAGGATGCGGTTTCGGCGGGGCGAGTCGCTGGGGTGAACGTGATCGATCTCATTCGTCGTGACCTTGAAAGCGTCCGTGGTCGATCACCCGGTCTGTTAAAACAGCATCCCCTGCTTGGGTCCTGGATCGGGCCGGCGGAAGGCGGCTGGCGACACGGGCCACGGTTGTTGATTCAGGCCCGCCCGGCGGGCGGCCGAGCGAAACAAGCGGGCAATCACCTCGGCCGCCACCCCCTCGCCACGCATCCGCGACCCGAACCGAGAATCATTGAGCCGGCCACCGCGCGCGGCCCGGATCCGGTCGACGACCTTCGTCTTTCGACCTGGATAGTGGGTTTCGAGCCACTCCGTGAAGAGCTCCGCCACGCCCAGCGGCAACCGAACGAAGGTGTAACCGGCGTAGCGAGCCCCCGCCTCGGCCGCCGCGTTGAGGATCGCGGGGATTTCCGTGTCGTTGAGCCCCGGGATCACCGGAGCGACCATCACCCCCACCGGCACCCCCGCCCCGGCCAAGGCCCGTACCGCCGCCAACCGACCCAGCGGACGCGACGTCCGCGGCTCAAGCTTGCCGATCAAGTCGTCGTCCAGCGACGTGATCGACAAGAAAACTCCCGCCGCACCATGCCCGGCCAAGCCAGCCAGCAAATCAAGGTCGCGAATCACCAGGCGATTCTTGGTAATGATCGACACCGCCTGGCGGTATTCCGCCAACACCTCCAGACACCGCCTCGTCAGCTCCAGCTTGCGCTCGATCGGCTGATAGGGGTCGGTGACCCCGCTCATCGCCAGAACCCGCGGCCGCCATCGCGAGGAATCCAAGGCCTCCCTCAGCAACCCAGGGGCTTCGTACTTCACCAAGATCTTGGTCTCGAAATCCAGGCCCGCCGAATAGCCCAGATACTCATGCGTCGGACGAGCGTAACAATAAATGCAACCATGCTCGCAACCTCGATAGGGGTTGAGGCTCGCCTCGAAGCCGATATCCGGGCTGTCGTTCTCGGCGATGATGGTCCGCGAATGGTCGGCGATCAGTTCGGTCGCGACCCGCTGGGCCGATTCCAGGTATTCGTCGTCGTCCTCGACCAGACCCCAATCGACCTCATGTCGGGTGGTTTCAAAGCGATTGAGCGGGTTGCTCCCAGCCCCTCGCCCTCGTGGCCTCGGCTCCTCTCCCGGCATCATCCGCTCCTCAATGTGGAGAATCCGCGATCCCTGATCCCGATTGTCACTATACAAACGATTCCCATCAAGGGGGGACAGTCGGGTCTCGTGCTTGCCCTGGGAACCTCGCGGTCGCCATAATCCTCCAGACCTCGCCCAATGTTCGCGAGGCGTGGGCGAATTGCTCCCCGGATTCGTTCGAGCGAGAGGCGTGGCGGGCCTTGGGCTGGGAGGGACGATGCTGATCGAGCTCCGGAACGTGACCAAGACCTACGGCAAGGTGACCGCCCTGGCGGGCTTTTCGGTGGCGCTTCCAGAGGGAGCGATCGGGCTTCTGGGTCCGAACGGGGCCGGCAAGACCACGATGATCAGGACGCTTCTGGGTTTGATCCGGGTCGATTCGGGGGGTGGTTCGGTGTTTGGGCTGGACCTGGCGGGGGATCCGCTGGCGATTCGGCGGATGGTGGGTTTCGTCCCCGAGGACGAGTGCCTGTTTCCCGGGATGGTGGGTATTGAGTTCGCGGCCTACGCTGGCGAGCTAGTGGGCATGGACGGCC
>JAKBAP010000506.1 GCA_021808995.1 Planctomycetota bacterium
CTTGTAATCGACCAGACGAAGGCCGCCAAGGCTGGGAAAATGGCTCTCGAGCGCTTTTCGGAGCGCGCCGTCGAGGGCGTTGACCGGGCCGTCCCCCTCGCTGACGGTGTGCTCGACGACGGTTCCAACCTGGAGCTTGATCGTGGCCTCGGTGACGGCCGGGACGTCGCTGCCGGGCGAGGCGCTGACGCTCACGTGATAGCCCCGCGTCTGAAACCGCGGATGATGGCGGCGAGCCATTCGCTCGACCAGGAGCACGAACGACGCCTCGGCCGCCTCGAACTGGTAGCCCTCGTTCTCAAGATCCTGGACCCGCTCGAGCACGCGGGCGGTGAGGTCGGTGGCCTCGTCGAGGCCGTATTCACCGAGCTTTTCGGCGATGTTCGACCGACCCGAGAGTTCGCTGACCAGAACGCGACGGACGTTGCCGACGGAGGTGGGCTCGATGTGCTCATAGCTCTGGGCGATCTTCCGCACGCCGTGGACGTGCATGCCCCCCTTGTGGGCGAAGGCGCTTGTGCCAACGAATGGCTGGTTCGAGCGAAAATTCATGTTGGCCGTTTCGTGGACATAACGCGAAAGCTCGGTAAGGCGCTCGACCGAGCCCGGCGTGAGGAGGTCGTATCCCTGGTATTTCAGAGCCAGATTGGCGATCACACTACAAAGGTCGACGTTTCCACAGCGCTCGCCGATGCCGTTGATGGTCCCCTGGACCTGAAGAGCGCCGGCGCGGACGGCGGCGAGCGAGTTGGCGACGGCGAGCTCGCCATCATTGTGGGTATGGATGCCAATGGGGATCTTGCACTCGCGGATCACGGCGGAGACGGCCAGGGCGATCTCCTCGGGGAGAGCCCCTCCGTTGGTGTCGCAGAGGACGATCCACGCGGCCCCGGCGGCCTCGGCGGCCTTGATCGTGGCGAGGGCATAGTCGCGGTTGCGCTTGTATCCATCAAGAAAATGCTCGGCGTCGTAGACAATCTCGCGCGTGTGCGCGGCACAAAAGGCCACTGAGTCCGAGATCATCCGCAGATTTTCCTCGAGCGAGACGCCAAGGACCTCACGGACGTGCAGATCCCAGCTCTTGCCGACGATGGTGATCGCGTCGGTCCCGGCGGCGACCAGGGATTTCATGCCCTGATCGTCCTCGGCGGCGATGTCGCGACGGCGAGTCATGCCAAAGGAGGCGACCTTCACTGATTTCAGATCAAGGTCCCGGACGGCCCGAAAGTATTCCGCGTCCTTGGGATTCGAGAGCGGATAGCCCCCCTCGACAAAGTCGAAACCGGCCTGATCGAGCCGAGAGGTGATGAGGAGCTTGTCCTGGAGCGAGAAATTGACCCCCTCGCCCTGGCTGCCATCACGTAACGTCGTGTCGTAGATCGCGATTCGCGTCATGAGATTCCTTCACCGACCGAGCCGGCCTGAGACCCCACCCCCTTTTCACCAGGGAGTGGCCAAGCTTATCCTAACAGATCGTAAGATTCCCTCGAAAGCCCGACAACACCGTTCGACCGAGGGTTCGACCGCCAGCCGCGCAGGAAAGGCGCGGAAGCCGGGATCCAAGCGACCCCTCGAATCGCGTGGGGTCTGGATGGCATTTCGAAGCATGCCCTCAATCGGATTAGAGACAGCCCCGACTGGCGGGTTCGCACCTGATGGGTGGGCCTTTTCCCAGCTTGCCAGTCGACTCGTCCCGCGTGAGATGGGCTTGGAATCCGAGTTCATTCGGGGGCGTGTCGGAAAAGGTCGACATTCCGAGATGCTTCGGGTTGTGTAGGGTGATGCGGGACGTTACTTTACGTGGATGATTATTCTCGTTTTCCACGATCATCCAGGGACCTACGCATGCGCAAAACTCAGATGGTTACGGATCGTGAGCTGGAGATCATGAAAGTCTTGTGGGCGCGTGGCAAGGCCAGCGTTCGCGAGGTTCAGGAGGATCTCAATCGCTCGGCGGGACCGGTGGCCTACAGCACGGTTCAGACGCTACTCAACATCATGGAGGATAAAAAGGGGCTGGTGAGGCACGTGGTCGAAGGAAGGACTTTCATCTACATCCCCAAGAAGTCGTCGGAACGCACCATCGGCGAGCTGACGCGGCGGTTTGTCGACCGCGTGTTCGATGGCGCGCTGGATCGCGTGATGGTCGCGCTTTTGGGCTCGAAATCGCCGACGCCCGAGGAGCTCGACCGGATTCGCGAGATGATTGAGGAGGCGCGGAATCAGCCGCGAACCCCGAGCCCCGAGGCCGAGAGCTCGCAGTAAACCCTTCGTCGCCGACTCGTCATCGCGGCGGGTCGGCCGCGCGGATTGGATCAAGGATCGGATGCGAACCCCGGATGAGGCCGTCTGGCCTCGGTCCGGGTTCGCTCCACGCGCGGCCAAGTGGTTTTTGTGAAATAGTGCTTCCGTGGGATGATGAACCGACGCTAGAATCCCTATTGCGATGGAGCAACTCGTGCCCTGTTCAATGAGTTAGCGTCAACGGTTGCGAATTGGCCGTCTTTTTCCCTGAGTTTCAGCATGTGGACTTGGGTCGACTGGCTCGGTCTGATCTTATTCGACGCGGCGTTGTCGACGACGACCTTTCTGGGTCTGATTCTGTTTCCGTTGTTCGCGTGTCGTCAGCCGGCGCGGCGGATCTTCGCGGCGCGGGTGGCGCTCGCGGCTTCGTTGGCGACAATTCCGCTGGTCGCCTCCGCGGCCTGGCCGCGATTTGACCTGATTCGCTATGTCGAAAATCATGGATTTCTGCTCGCGTCCGGGGCGCTTGATCACGACGGCGGTGGGGAAGCGGAGACCGGGGAGGTATCGCCGACGCCCCCTCCCGTCCCGGCGGCCGCCGATTTCGTCGCGCGGCATGGGCCGACCGTCTTGCGTGCTGGGTCGTTCGTTTATCTCCTTGGCGTCCTGGCGGGGGGCGTCTGGCTAGCGCTCGGATATTGGGGGGTTCATCGGCTCATTCGCGAGTCGACACCTCCGTCGGCGGGCGCTCGCCGCACGTTTGACCACATCCTCGACTGCCGTGGATCGCGCGGTTCGCCGCCGGATCTTCGGGTCTCGACACGTATCGCCCGGCCGGTCCTGGTTGGTTTTCGCGGTCCGACGATCGTGCTGCCGGACCATCTCGACGTGGACGACGGGTCGGATCGGCTGCGACTCTGCTTACTTCATGAGCTGGCTCATTTCGAGCGTGGCGACCACTGGTATGGGCTCGTCGTCAGCGTGGCCCAGACGATCTGGTTTTTCGTGCCCCCGCTCTGGTGGCTGCGATCGCGGTTGCTGGTGGACCAGGAATTCCTGGCGGATCGGGCGGCCGCGCAAGAATTCGGCAACGATTCGAGCTACGCGGCCTCGCTGCTCTCCGTGGCTGAGCTCGCCGTGGATCGCGGGGTGATCGAGGACGCGGGTGGGCGAAGCGGGGAATCGCCCGCGGTGCCAAGCTCACACGGAGGCACGCCGCTCCTGGATCGGATGCTTGTCTTGCTCCATTGTCCCTATCGGCTGGAAATGGCCCCACCCCGGGCCTGGCGATGGCGGCTTTATTTGCTGATCACCACGCTGTCGCTTGCGGCCACCGTCGTCCGCCTGCGCTGGCCAGATCACGTCATCCCCGACCACCAACTTCCCGGGACGCGATCAGGACGGCCGCACTCGTTTCGAGTGGCCGCCTTTTCCGCGGCCCCGCTGCCTCAC
>JAKBAP010000056.1 GCA_021808995.1 Planctomycetota bacterium
TAAATTTTTGTCAGTCGATGCATACCGCGATTATTTCCAGATCGTCCTTCCCGCTCAGACGCGCTTTCGTAGCCTGGGCTATAACTACGCGATCGCCGGCCTCTGGCATAAGCTTTTCGACCCCGCTGGAGAACATGGACTGACGACCGCGCTTCTTGTTTCCCCAGCAACCGCCCAATTGGGAACACTCTGCACGGATCTGGCGATCACCCTTCTGGCATTCTTGACCCTACGAAACGCACGCGATGTCCACGAGTCCGATCGTGCTTTCGGCGTTGTGGTGACGGCCATGCTGCTGGTCTCGCCCGTGACCTGGGATGCCTCCTTGCCATTGCTGATGACGCCGGTGGCGATCCTGGCCGCGGCCGTTGGTGCCTCACCACGATGGCGCTGGATGTTGATCGGAATCTTGGCGGTTGTCTGGATGCCCCAGCAGCTCCTCACGCGGGCTGCCCTGCTTAATCATGCGACGCCCGTGGCAACCTGGGCCTTCATGATGGGCGCGCCGTCGATCAAGACTTACGCCTTGATCGCCATTTTCGCCCTTGGCGTCACCTCCGCGCGGTGGAAATCAGCCAGCGAATGATCGTGTCAACCACCCCGAGGCAAGTCCATCGGGATTCCGGGATGGTGGATGGGCTGGGCTTGCGCCTGGTGGGGGTTTACAATAAACTTGTCGTGAAAAATGGCCTGTCGGTTGGCTCTTTACCGGAACGGCCTGGCGTGATCGATCGTTTGTCTGTTCTTTGCTTCGCGGGGACCTACGCTCTTGCTCTCGTGGCCGAGCTGTCGCGGTTCTTTGTCCGGGGCTCGGTTCGCTGGTACGCGACCTTTGGACTCACCGTGCTGGCCTGGCTGGCACAGACGCTGTTTCTGATCAACCTTGCCTCCAAGCGCCCCCTGATCGCGCCGGTCACGACAGCCTTTGAATCGATGATGGCTCTCTCGTGGATCGTGGCCTTGATCGGACTGTACCTGATGGCTCGGTCCCCTAAACCCGTCGCGGTTGGGCTGTTCGTGTTGCCGCTGGTCCTGGGATTGGTCGTGGTCGCGGGGTGGTTCGCGCCCCGGCAATCAGACTGGAACGACTGGGGAGGAACCATCGTCTTCTGGGGGCGGGTGCACGGAGTTTTCCTGCTGGTCGGCGGGGTGTTCACGTGCGTCGCCTTTTTCATGGGGCTCATGTACCTGGCCCAGATTCGCCGGCTCAAGGCCAAACGTCCCTCACGCACCGGGTTGGCATTGCCTAGCCTTGAACACTCCGAGCGAATTCACCGCGCGGCCATCACCCTGGCGTTTCCACTCCTCACCTTCGGTCTCTTGATCGGCATGATCCTGAGCCTGGAGACATGGGCCCCCCCCAGCGGCTCCACGCACACCCTGCGCTGGACCGATCCCAAGGTCCTCTCGGGAATCTTCATGTGGTTGGCCTTCGCCGTGCTGTTACACGCGCGCTTCCGGCCGACAATGCGCGGTCGTGGCATGATGGTCCTGACCATTGTCGCGTTTGGGTTCATGGTCTTCGCGTGGGTGGGCGTGGACGCGCTTCACCTGCCGACGGCCCATGGCTCGGCCCAAGCCGCGGGAAGGATGGCGGGCCCGTGAAACTGCTGGCCCTTGGCGTCGATCATCGATCCGCGCCCGCTTCCCTTCGCGAGGCCCTCGCCTTTGACCAAGCCAAGCTGACAAGCGGGCTCGATTTCTTCGCGCGCGCCTTTCCCAACGGCGAATTCGCGATTCTTTCGACCTGCAATCGGGTTGAAATCTACGCCGCCAGCCCCGGCGAACCCGCGCTTGAGGCCAGCGCCCTGGCGGACCTGATCGCGAGTTTTCATGACCTGGACACGAGCGTCTTCGCCAATCACCTGGTGAGTTACCACGACCAAGGGGTCGTGGGCCATTTATTTCGCGTGGCCGCCAGCATTGAGAGCCTGGTACTCGGCGAGGGGCAGATTCTCGGCCAGGTCCGGTCGGCCTATCAAACGGCCGTCGAGCGCGAGACGGTTGGGCCAATCTTCCACACCGTCTTTCAGACCGCCCTCAAGGTTGGAAAGCAGGTTCGCGAGCAAACCGGCATGGACCAGGGAAAGCTCTCGGTGGCCAGCGTGGCCGTCGATGTCGCGCGAGGGATCTTCGATTCATTCGGCGACAAGACCGTGTTGGTCCTGGGCGCGGGTAAAATGGGCGAGCTAACCCTGGAACGGCTCAAGAACCTGAACCCCGGCCGAATTCTCGTGGTCAACCGCGATCCCGGACGGGCGGGTACGGTGGCGGCTCGTTGGGGTGGTCTCGCCCTGGCGTTCGACAAATTGGACGAGGCCCTGATCGCGGCCGATCTCGTGATCAGCACAACGGCAGCGCCCGAGCCGATCGTCACGCTCGAGCGCTATCATCGCGTGCAGCGGGCGCGGAAAAATCGATTGTCGTTGATCCTGGACATCGCCGTGCCTCGTGATTTTGACCTGAGAATTGGCGATCTCGACCAGGTGATCCTCTATCACGTTGATGATTTGCGAGCCCAGGCCGAGCGGAATCAGCTCGAGCGGCGCAAGGGTGTCGAGCCCGCGCTGGTGATTATCGACCGCGAGTCGGCCGCGTGTTACGCGCGGCTGGTTCATCAGCGCGACGCGGGTATTTTGCTTCATCAGCTTGGCATTCACGCCGATCAGATTCGCCAGCGCGAGCTTGACGCATTGTTCGCGTCGCGGCCCGAGCTCTCCGAGGCCGAGCGCGATGCCATTACCCGCATGGCCGTGCGGCTTCAGAATCAATTCCTCCACCATCCCCGAGCGGCCGTCCGATCGGCCGTCTCCGAGCCCCACCACGACCACGCGAATCCCCACCCTGTCTTGACCTTCGTCAGGCACGTTTTTGGCCTGGGTGATCGGACTCAGAATTCGCTCAAGAGGCTATAAAAACCATCGCCAATGGTTTAGGACAGCAAGAACTCGAGATCCTCGCGTGAGAGATTCTGGATCACGCTCTTATCGTCGGCGCTCAGGATGGCGTCGGCCAGGTCGCGTTTCTTTTGCTGGAGCTCGAGGATCTTTTCCTCGACGGTATTTCGGCAAATGAGACGATAAGCAAAGACATTTCGCGTCTGGCCAATACGGTGCGAGCGGTCGATCGCCTGGGCCTCGACGGCGGGGTTCCACCAGGGATCAAGCAAATAAACATATTCAGCGGCCGTAAGGTTGAGCCCCAGGCCGCCGGCCTTGAGGCTGATCAAGAAGACCGGGCAGTCGGGGTCGGTTTGAAATCGCTCGACCCTGGCCGCCCGGTTGCGGGTCCGGCCGTCGAGATACTCATGGACAATCCCCGCCTGGTCGAGTCGTTCCTTGACAATCGCCAGAAAGCTCGTGAACTGCGAGAAGACCAGAACCTTGTGCCCTTCCTCGACGATCTCGGCTAGCGAGGGAATGAGCATGTCGAGCTTGGCGCTTGGCTCATGGGCGAGCTCCTCGCTGATCAGTCCGGGATGACACGCGGCCTGGCGCAGTCTCAAAAGCGCCTCCAGGACCTCGATCTTGGATCGATTGAGCTCGGCCGAGTCCTTGCGCAAAAGCGCGTCGCGATAATGGGCGCGAAGCTCGTCGTAGCATCTCTTTTGGTCGGCTTCCATGTCGCAGTAGAGAGTCTGCTCGGTCTTGTCTGGCAGATCCTTGACCACTTGCTGCTTGGTGCGCCTCAGGATAAACGGCCGAAGCGCCTTGGCCAAAAGCACGCGATCGGTCTGCTCGAGATTCGAGCCCCCTCCCGTGAATCGCTTGAAGACCGTATCCGCGCCTAGCATCCCGGGGTTCAAGAATTCGAGAATCGACCAGAGCTCGCCCAGGTGATTCTCGATGGGCGTGCCGCTCATGGCCAGTTTATGGCGACTGCGCAAGAGCCGAGCCGCCTTGGCCGATTGGCTCTCGGAATTCTTGATCGCCTGGGCCTCGTCGAGAATGGCGTAATCAAATTCGAAATTGGTCAGCTCGGCGATGTCGGTGCGAACGGTTCCATACGTGGTGATGATGAGGTCGTGGTCGGAAAACGTCTCGCGCAAGGGGTGACGGCCCGGGCCGGTGTAATCAAGGACGCGTAGCCGGGGCGTGAACTTGGCCGCTTCCTGCATCCAGTTAAAGACCAACGAGCGAGGCACGACCGCCAGCGATGGGCCCTTGGCCTGGCGATGAGCCCGCCGACGCTGAAGCAACGCCAGGACCTGAATGGTCTTTCCCAGCCCCATGTCGTCGGCCAGGATGCCGCCAAAGCCGAATCGATGCAGATAATCGAGCCAGCCCAGCCCCTCTCGCTGATAGGGACGAAGCTCGCCATGAAAACCTGGCGGCGAATCCATCTCCACGATGCCGTCGAATTCCTGGAGATTTTGCCGGATCTTTTCAAAGGCCGCGTCCACCTGGATCTCGGGCTGGTTGGCCAGGAGCGCGTCAAGCATGCTCGCCTGCGACACGCCAAAACGGAGGCAGCCATTCTCCGAGGCACCCAGATCGGCGAGCATGCCGTATTTCTTGAGCCATTCCTCGGGCAACATGCCCATCGAGCCATCCCCCAGCTCGATCATGGATTCGCCCCGGCGAGCGGCGGCGAGCAGCTCGGGAAGGTTGACCCGTTGATCGCCGTAATCGACGCCTCCGCCAAGCTCGAACCAATCGATGCCAGTCGACAGCGCGAGCTTGAACTCGCCAGCGGGGCGGATCAGCTTACCCTCGGCCTCGATCCGCCACCCGGCGGCGACCAGATCCTTGGCCACGGGGGCCATTCGCTTGGCCGGAAGCTCGAGCGTCCCTGGATCAAGCCGAGGATCCTTGGCCTCGCGAAAGCCCAGTTCAAACAATTTCACGTCGGCCGAGCTTTCCGTGCGCGGATCACGGCGAATGACCAGGCCCAGCTCGGTCGAGACGGCGAGCGGAGTCGTGCGACCAGCCGGTATGACCGCGCCATCATAATCAAATTCGAGCTCACCGATGAGCTTATCCGAACCCAGGCCCCAGTTTTGCCGGGGCGTGCGTAGGGTCAGACAGGGACGCGGCCGGGCGACGATTTCCTCAAGGGCCAGCGACTCGACCAGTTCCAGCGGGGGCACGCGGGTTTCGGCCAGCACGCGGCCCAGCATGAGATCCTGCTGCGGCTCGACGAACGTGATTTCCTTTTCGAAGCGCAGCCGCAAGATCCAGGGCATGATGCCCAGGTCGTCAAAACGGGCCGCTCGCCCGACACCCAGAACCAGGAGCCCCGGGAGCAGGACCAGCGGTTCCGAGAGATCCATGCGTTGATCACCGCGGCGAAGCGCTCCCCGCCACGACCAGCGTTTCCCACCGACCTCGGCCCGAATATCCAGGGAAAATCGCCAGGGTTGGCCATCGTCCCAGCGAATCGTCGGCGGTTCGTCCTCGCCGTCGGTGCGCCGCAGCCGCAGCCGGCCGGTACGAGCCAGTCGTTCGACCAGGGCCGCTTGATCCTTGCGCAAGATGAATCGACGCGTGCCACGAATGGAGCGATCGGACATGGGTGCCGCGGTTCGCGCCGGCGCGGTTCCGTTGGCCGCCGTCCCATAACCACCTCCCCCATGCGATTCATCCAGGAGAGCAAGGATCAAACGATCCTCGGGCTCGTATTTGACATGCGCCGCCTGGGGAGCGTAATACCAGGGCCTGAGCGGACCCCATTCGCCGGTCGTCTTGCGCTGACGACGAGCCAACTCGACGACGACCTGGCTCTGGGTGGCCGTCGCGGCGACGTCGAGAATATAAATCAATAATCGCTTGGTGTTGCGATTGACGGCCTTGGCACGGGTCGGGCCGGCGGTCGGGCCATGCGGGGGATGGGTCAATCCCTTGGATTTCGGTCGAACGCCAGGCTCTGGGCCAGGGGCGCGGGGCGATCGAGGGGGCGTATGGCGTCCCCACGGTGTCGAGCCGCCAGAGGGCGCTCCACGGGGGCCTCGCTCCTTTCCTTGAGCGCGTGGCCGGGGGGCGGACGGGGGAATGCTCCGTGGGCCCAGCTCGTCATCGCCGAGAGGATATGGCGGTAGATCGGTGCCGACCTCGCCGGGAGGGCCTGACGACGTGCTGGGCCGCCGTGGGCTATCCGCCAGCATCTGGACAGGAAACATGGGGGCCGATTGCAGCAGGCCACGCGATTCCGCCAGCAGCAATGTCGCCCAGAGATGCTTGCAAGGCTCGCCCTGGGGACTGAAATACGGGCAACTGCACGAGGTCAAGAGCTTCGACCCGCGCAGCCGCAACCGAACCCGGTATTTGACGGTTCCACGCACCCGCGCGACGACTTCGCCGGCGCGCGCCGCCAGAAGCGTCACCCGTCCCTTGACGAAGTACGACTGGCCCCGCGATCGGACCGCGTCGCTGAAATTCCGCGCGACTTTCTCGGCAATGCCCATCATACAATTCCCGCCTGGGATCGATTTCGCGGCCTATGCGGTGACTGGCTTGGCCAGTACGCCGGGGCGTCTGATTCGTCCCCGTCCGACGCTCCTTTCGGTGCATGACTCCCGACCCGGCTCTCATTCGTCGTCCCCGGCTCCGGCGGGTCGACCCAGGTTCCGCGCCTAAACGTCGAGATTCTTGACCTCGAGCGCGTGCTTTTCGATGAATTCCCGACGCGGCTCGACGTCGTCCCCCATCAAGGTTGAAAAAAGATCGTTGGCCGCGGCAACGTCCTCAAGGCGAACTTGCATCAGCGTCCGCCGGGTCGGATCCATCGTGGTCTCCCAGAGCTGCTCGGCATCCATCTCGCCAAGGCCCTTGAAACGCGTGATCTTGATCCCCTTCTCCCCCAGCTTACGCACCGTCGGGACCAAGGCCCTGAGATCGAGCAGCGGATGCGTCTCGCCGTCTCGCTCGAGCAAGAACCGCGGCGGCGGATCGTCGCCGGTAACGTCGCGCGGTAAAAGATCACGCACCCCCGCGTCGAATTCATCCCGCAGCCGGACCAGATGCTTATTCAAGACCTTGACCTCGTGCAGCTCGATTTCGCGCACTCGAGGCTCGGCTGGGCCGGCTGGTTCGGCCGTCCCGGCAGGATGAGAGCTGGTCTCGACGTGAGGATGATGGACCGCGATATAGTCAAGTCGGTCCTTTTCACTATAAAGCTTGATCTCCACGCCCTCGCGCTCGATGAGATAGAGGGGCAACAGCCCAGCCCGAGGGTCTTTTTCGCCCTTGGTCTCGGGATGCGCCATCGCGAGAAAATCCCGCAGCGAACGGTTACGGCGGCCAAAGGCTCGCAGGCCTTGCTCGATTCCAACAACCAGATCGAGCAACTGACGTAACCGATCACCCGTGATGGGGTTGGAATCGGCCACCGCGTCGGGACGAACCAGGACACTGCCGGCGAGTCCGGTTTCCATCAAGATTGACTGCATCGCCTCCTCATGATGAACATACCGGCGCTCTTTCTTGCCGCTGGTGATCATATAGAGTGGGGGCTGGGCGACGTAGAGATGCCCCTCGGCCACCAGCCGGGGCATCTGGCGATAGAAAAACGTCATGAGCAAGGTGCGAATGTGCGACCCGTCGACGTCGGCGTCGCTCATCATGACGACCTTGCCGTAACGCCTCTTGCTGGGGTCCTCTTCCTCGCCAATGCTACTCCCGACGGCCGTGATGATGTTGCGAATTTCCTCATTGCCAAGCACGCGATCGAGCCGGGCGCGCTCGACATTCAAGATCTTGCCCCGCAGGGGAAGAATCGCTTGATGAATACGATCTCGTCCCCCTTCGGCGGTGCCACCGGCGGAATCTCCCTCGACCAGGAACAGCTCGCTGGAATCCTGATCGTGCGTGGAGCAGTCCATGAGCTTGCCAGGGAGACCACCCCCAGAGAGAACCCCCTTGCGATTTCGCACCAATTCCCGAGCCTTGCGCGCCGCTTCCCGAGCCTCGGCGGCAAGCTGGGCCTTGGCGATGATCTTCTTGGCCACCCCGGGATTGGTCTCGAGATATTCCGAGAGCCGCTCATTGACCACCCGCGTCACGATGCCCTCGACCTCGCTGTTGCCCAGCTTGGTCTTGGTCTGCCCCTCGAATTGGGGATCGGGAACCCGAGCGCTGATGATCGCCGTCAGGCCTTCCTTGAAATCCTCGCCCGTGATCGTCAGATCCTTGTTCCGGGCCGGGGCGCTCGCCTTGGCGTACTGGTTCAGCGTCCGGGTCAGGGCCGCCCGAAATCCGGTCAGGTGCGTTCCTCCCTCGATCGTATTGATGTTGTTGCAATACGAAACAACCATCTCGCCGATCGAATCGTTGTATTGAAGAGCGACCTCGACCTCGACAGCGCGATCGTCGTCTCGTCCATGAAATAACACCGGCGGGTGCAAGGGAGACTGCGCGCGATTCAAGTAGGCGACGAACTCGCTCAAGCCCTGTTGCGAGAAAAACTCCGCGTGACGCCGCTCGACGGTTCGCTCGTCCGTGAGCAGGATCCTCACCCCCTTGTTCAAGAACGAAAGCTCGCGCAGTCGCTTTTCAAGGATGTCGTATTCGAATTCGATCTTGGCGAAAATCTCGGCGTCGGGGAGGAAGCGAATGGTCGTGCCCGTGGACGCGATCGGCCCAATGGCGACAACCGGGCCCTGCGAGACCCCCTTTTGATATTCTTGCCGCCAGACCTGGCCGTCCCGACGGATCTCGGCCTCAAGCCACTCGGAAAGCGCGTTGACCACGGTCACGCCCACCCCGTGTAAACCGCCCGAGACCTTGTAGGTGTCGTGGTCGAATTTGCCGCCGGCGTGGACCTTGGTCAAAACCACCTCAAGGGCGCTGATTCCCATCTCGACGTGGACATCGACGGGGATTCCCCGCCCATCGTCCACGACCGAGACCGAGCCATCGGCATACAGCGTCACATGGATATTCTTGCAATACCCGGCCATGGCCTCGTCGATGGAATTGTCGACGACTTCATACACCAGGTGGTGCAGGCCGCGCAGGGTCGTATCGCCAATGTACATGCCAGGACGCAGCCGAACGGCGTCGATGCCCTCGAGCACGCGAATATTGGCACCCGTGTACGTGGGCCGATCTCCCAGGGCGATGTCTTCACCCATCGCCCCGTTGGTCGGCGACACGGTCGGCGGCTCGATTGCCGACGTCTCGGCCTTGGTCAACTCCACCATCGCGGAACCACCTTGATCATGAGCTTTGTCCTTTGCTTCATGCGTCGATTCGCCGCTTCTTGGCGTTTCCGATCACCGCGCGGTCCGAGCGTCACGATCGCCCAGTTCGGCGCTTGGGGCCCGTGTCGGGCGACGCCGGATTCCCCGGCGCGACCACCGTGCCAACACGAAACCGGATGTCCTCGATCGGCGTCCCAGGCGCCCCCGAACGGAGCGCGGCCAGCAGTGCCGGCTTCTGAAAACCCGCCAGTTCCGCCAGGAGCGTGGAACTGGCTACCGTCACATTCAAGATTCCTCCTCGCGCCTCGCCCAGTCGCGTTTGCCGACCATAAGCCTCCCCGACGGCGCTTGCCCATGCGTTTTCAAGCTCTTGCCGGGCCCTGACCCGCGCGAAGCCGCGGGCGGTGAAAAGGTCGCCCAAAACGTCCGAGAGCGCCTTGGGCCCACGATGATTCGGGGTCGTCATGCTCCCTCGATCCTTGTTCAAGCGGTCCTACCCTCGCTCGATTCCCAAGATCCTGAACCCAGCCTCCAGGTGGCGCCCTTCCTCACGAATGGCGACTGGGCATCTTGATTGGCATTCGCGACGGGCATGATAAGGGCAATTTCCCTGGGTTGGTACGTCCTGGCCTACCTTCGCGTCGTGAATCCGCGTCGTCTCGTGATCGGCGCTTGGTTCCTAGGCGTGCTCGCGGGTCAAGGGCATGACGACGTAGGTGTAATCGTCGTCGGTTCGAAAGACAGCGGCGTTCTTGGAATCGATGAGCTCGGCGGTCACGGTCGCGCCATCGTCGAGCGTCTTGAGCGCGTCGACCAGATACCGCGGATCAAAGGTGATGTCGACAGGCTTACCCTCGTAGGCGATTGGCAACTCAACATGCGAGCTGCCGACGTCGGCGGCCCGACTCGTCAAGCTTAGCATGCCAGGGACAAAGCGGAAATCCACGCCCCGACTATCGTCACTGGTGATAATCGAGGCTTGCTCCACGGCCATCCGAAGCGGTCCGACCTCGAGCGGGATCTTGATCTCGACGCTCGCGGGGAAAACATCCTGATAACGGGGAAAACGCCCTTCAACCAATCGGCTGTAAATCACCGCGCTATCCGTCCGCATCAGGACCGCCGAACCGGACTGGATCACCAGATGCACGGGGGGATCATGATCGGCCAGATTGCGCTCCATCAATTTCAGAGCCTTGACCGGAACCACGGGAGCGCCACTGGGAAGCGGAGGATTGTTTTCGCCGTCGAGCGCCGCCGACATGCGGGCCAGCCGCCGGCCGTCCGTTCCCACCATCGCGATCGACTCCCCGGCGAGCTCGAATAACACCCCTCCCAGGGCATAGCGCGTGCTCTCGGCGTCGGTGGCGAAAATGGTGCGACGAATGAGTTTCTTGAGATCGGCCGCCATCACGACGTGGTAGCTCGTCGCCGCGAATTCCGGCACGTCGGGAAAGAGCTCGACATCCTCGATCGGCAAGGTGAACTCGGAGTGCAGTCCCCGAATCACAAGCTGGTCTTGATTGCTCTCAATGGCCAGCTCCTCGTCATTGCTGGTGCGGAGGATCGAACTGACCCGGGCCGTCGGCAGGATGACGGCACCTTCGTCCTCGACCTTGACGCCGAGGACTCGGGCGCGAATCCCGACCTCCAGGTCGGTCGCCATGAGCGTCGATCCTTCCATGGCGTTGGCCATGAACTTCACGTTTTGCAAAATGGGCTTGGGACTGCGAATCGGGACGACCCCGCTGACCATTCCCAACGCCGCGAGTAGCCCCTCACGATTGCACAAGGCCCTCATTCGTTTCCCTGTGTTTCAATGGAATCACGGCCTGTCGGCCGCGGCTTGCGCGCTGTCATTTCCTTGCACGCAGCCAGGATGCCTTATGCGCAACGCACCAACGCGCCCGCTGGGTGAACGTATTCCAAGACTACCCAAGATCCGCGCCCAGACCAAGTGGGATGTGCCCAACCGCCTGAAACGCAATGCGTCAGGCCAGGGGCCACGGAGCGGGTCCAATTCAGGATCAAGCGTGCCGGACCCTCGAAGCAATGAACCGTTCCAGACGCGGGAGAGAGACGGTTCAGGTCGAGCGCTGTTCCCTGGTGTTTGAAGATGAATCAAATGCTCTCATCATCTTAATCGACAGAGAGCCGTCTCACCCCTGTCGACAACTCCAGAGCCGCCCGAACAACCGTATGATACCAAAGGCGTTACCAGGATACAACGCGTTTTTAGCCACCAGGGAAAAGTTGTTGATAACCCTGTTCATGGGGGATTCGCCAAGGTTCACCGAGGCGCATGACCGGGGGTGCCATGCCCGGGACCGGGTTCACGGTCGGGTTTGCTCATCACTCTCGCTCGGGGTTATCAACGGGTTATCCCTGGCTGAATGTCGATACCGCGGATTCTAAAGCGGCATCGTCGCCCTCCTGGACTTTGAGTATCATGCGGCCTTTCCGGGTTCCCGGGGACGGACTTCCCGAGGCCTTCAGGTCGAGCGTGCATGAAGCGCTTATTCGTGAGATGGAATGATCATGGCCATCGTTGTCCAGGTGGCGCGTTGCTCGTGCTTGCGTGGGGGCTAGCCGTCCTCCCCGGGTTGGGCGAAACGCGGCATTTGACCTATCACGAGGCCCTGGTCGCGCAGGGCGTCCGTGAGATGGCCACCACGGGCGTCTGGACTCACCCGTCGATCGGCGGCGTTCCGTGGCTTGAAAAGCCCCCCTTGCCCTGGTGGTTGGCGGGCAGCTTGAGCGTGATCTCGGGAAATGTCACGCCGGTCGTCGCCAGGCTTCCCTCGGCCATCGCGGGATTACTGCTGAGCGCGGGCGTCGCCATGCTCGCGGCCAGGCGGTCCGGCCCACGTGTTGGCCTGCTCGCGGGGGGTATTCAAGCGACCACGTTCTGGACCATGCTACGCGGTGGTCTCGCCGAGGCTGACGTGATTCTGGCGTGCCTCGTTTGTGGCTCACTGGTCGCGCTCGACGCGCTTCGCCGTCCCCATGCCCATGATTCGGGGGGGGTTGATCGCTGGCGATGGTTGTTTTTCATCGGCCTGGGCCTCTCGGGCCTGGTCAAGGGCATTGGATTCGGCCCAATCTTGATCATGGTCGTCACCTATTTGACCCTGACCTGGGAAAACAATCCGATCATTTGGCGGCGACTTTGGTTTCCGCGAGGTTGGCTCCTGGCGTTAATCCTGGCCTTGGCCTGGCCGGTGGCGATGCTCTCGAAATATGGACAGCCGGCGCTCTCGCTCTGGACGCTTCACATTGCCCACCGCTTTGACGGCCTTGCTGGACCGGGTCCGTTCGCGGGCGAATCGTGGGGCGAATATCTCGTGGGGATTGTGGCGCAGGCACTCCCTTGGGCTCCCTTGGCCGCGCTCGGGGCGGGTCGTTCGCTCGCGCGTGGCATTCATCGCTCGGGTCATCGATTTCCTGTCCGGGGCGGCGATCGGATGCTCTGGGTCTGGACCGTCGTTCCCGTGGTTCTCTTATCCATGGCGAGCGCGCGAAATGCTCATTATGTGGTCTGCGCTCAGATACCGTGGTCGATTTGGGCGGCTCGAGCCCTGGTTCGCGTGATCAGGTGGTCGCGGCCAGATGTCCCGCTTCATCATCAAGGGCAAATCGCGTGGGCCGCGATTCTGGGCCTTGCCTGCTTCCAAGGAGCCGGCCAGGTGATCGTCGGCGGTCAATCGGGTCATCATGGTGCGGAGTGGGACTTTTACCGATCGGTTGGCGGGCTCGCACGTAGCGAGCCGGTGGTGGTTCTCTATGACGAGTGGGATCGGCTCCCGTATCCCAGCCCACTCGGCTCGATCCCCCATGACCTCGCCGCTCGGCTCTACTACCTGGGCCGAGCCGCGGATTGGCGCAGGGGCGTCATCGATCTGGCGCTTCATGGGCTTAGGCGTGGTCAACCCTGCGTCGTCATCGGCCGTGATCGCGACCAGGTCAATCTGGAGCGATTGGGTCTGGTCGAGATCTTGGCTCGTGGACCGACGACGCGCTGGGATCGCTCGTTCACGGCCTTCAGGGTCGTTCCTGGATCCAGCAGGCTAGGTCAAACCTCGGCGCTTGGCTTGACACGAATGATGATGGATTTCGACGCGGGGGTACGACTGCCGGCGGCGAAATCATCGATGGGGACCAGGATATTGGCTTCGGGAAAATAGGCGGCCGCGCATCGCCTGGGGATTTCGAATGGCACCACGATCAGGCGCCTCGCCACCCGTGTGACGCCCCCATGCTCGCCAATCAGATCCACCACCTGGCGCTCGAAAAGGCCCAGGTCCGCGATATCGTCCGGGTTCATGAACACGATCTCGCGCTCGTGGTGGACGCCCCGGTAGCGATCATCAAGACCATAAATCGTCGTATTGTATTGGTCGTGGCTTCGCAGGGTCATGAGCACAAGCTGATCGGGTTCAAGCGTCATTCGAGGAATCGGGGCGGGAAGGAATTGGGCACGCCCCGTCGGGGTTTGAAAATCGCGATCGCGAACGGGATTTGGCAGCGTAAAGCCGCCAGGTCTTCGCACACGGGCGTTATAGTCGTGAAAGCCGGGGATCACCCGCGCGATCAGGTCGCGAACGCGGTCGTAATCGGCGATGAGCGCTTGCCAGTCGAGGCCAAATTTCGTTCCCAGGACGGCGCTTCCGATCCCCGCGACGATGGCGGATTCGCTCATCAGGTGGCGGGACGCGGGCGCGAGACCGCCATGCGAGGCGTGGACCACGCTCATGGAGTCCTCGACGGTGACAAACTGGGGGCCGCGGGCTTGCTCATCGATCTCGGTGCGTCCAAGACAGGGCAAGATCAGCGCCCGGTGCCCGGTGATCAGGTGCGAGCGATTGAGCTTGGTCGAGACGTGGGCCGTCAGACGGCAGCGAGCCAGGGCCTTCGCGGTGTAAGAGGTGTCGGGGCTGGCGGAGTGGAAATTCCCCCCCATCGCGAAGAAAACATGGGCCTTTCCAGCATGCATGGCCTGGATCGCGGCGACAACGTCGTATCCAATTTCGCGAGGCGGTTCGAATTTGAACGTCTGGGCAAGGGTGTCGAGAAACGCGGGGGATGGGCGCTCGTGGATGCCCATCGTTCGATCACCCTGAACGTTGCTGTGCCCGCGTACCGGGCAGACGCCCGCCCCTGGCCGGCCCATGTTTCCCTTGAGCAAGAGCAGGTTGACCACTTCCTGGATGTTCTCAACTCCGTTCCGATGCTGGGTCAGCCCCATGGCCCAGCATGCGATCGTGCGCTTGGATTTGATATAGATCTCGGCCGCTTGATGGATCAAGCGGCGCTCGACGCCCGACCGCTCGACGATCTCATCCCAGGTCGCCTGCTCGACCGAGCGGACCAAGTCCGCGAACCCAGAGGTATGCTGATCGATGAAATCCTGGTCGAGGACGGTCCCGGGACGTCGTGATTCGGCTTCCAGGACCTCTTTCATGATCCCCTTGAGGAGCGCGACATCTCCGCCAATGCGTACGGGCAGGAACAGCTTGGCGATGGTGGTGCCGCCACTAATCAGATCGCGCGGGTGCTGAGGGTGCGCGAATCGCACCAGTCCGAGCTCGCGCAGGGGGTTGATGCTCACGATGTGGCAGCCACGCGCCGCCGCGGCCTCGAGCACGGACAGCATTCGGGGGTGATTCGTGCCTGGGTTTTGGCCCAGGATGAAAATCGCGTCCGCGAGGGCGAAATCGTCAAGCGAAACGGTCCCCTTGCCGGTTCCGAGCGACTCCATGAGCCCCACGCCGCTCGATTCGTGGCACATATTCGAACAATCGGGCAAATTGTTGGTGCCAAATTGGCGAACGAAGAGCTGATACAGAAACGCCGCCTCGTTGCTGGTGCGGCCCGACGTGTAAAAGATCGCCTCGTCGGGCGAATCGAGCGCCCGCAGCTCGTCCGCGATCAGCTTGAAAGCCTGATCCCAGGTGATGGGCTCATAGTGGTCGGAATCGACCTCGCGAACCATCGGTTCCGTGAGCCGGCCCTGGGATTCGAGCCAATAATCCGACTGCTTGAGCAGCCTGGGAATCGACCATTCCCGGAAGAAAGTCGTCGTGATTCGCCGGGTCGTGGCTTCCGCGGCGACGGCCTTCGCGCCGTTCTCGCAAAACTCGGCCGTTGATCGTTCCGTGCTGGGGGGTTCCGGCCACGCGCAGCCCGGGCAGTCGAAGCCATGGGTCTGGTTGACCTTAAGCAAGGTCGCGGTGCCCCGGATCATCCCCATCTCATGCACCACGTGCCTGAGCGTGCTTGCGATCGCCCCGAACCCGGCCGCTGGGTGGTGGTAGGGGCGCACATCCACGCTGGCGGTCTCGACCCCTGGTGGTTTTCGCTCGGGTTTCGGATCGGGATCCGGCATGGAGTTTCCCCTTGAATGAGTCAATTTCGGGGATCGACCCGTTCTGAATGAGTATAGATGTTAAAAGACCGTCCGCGCAAGAATCCAACGAGGGTGACGCCCAGGCTTTGGGCGGCGTGTACCGCCAGGCTCGAAGGGGCGGAGACCGCGCAGACAATCGTGATCCCGGCCATGGCGGCCTTTTGCAGAATCTCGAAGCTCACCCGGCCCGAGACCAGCAGGATTTCGTGCTCGAGGGGCAATTGGCGCTCGAGCAGCATTCGTCCGACCAGTTTGTCGACGGCGTTATGGCGACCGACGTCCTCGCGGGCGATCATCAACGATCCCTGGTCGTCAAACAGCCCGGCCGCGTGCAGGCCGCCGCTTTTTCCGAAAGCCGGCTGCGAGTGGCGCAGGGCGTCTGGCATCGACACCAGCGCTGATTGCTTGAGTACCAGGCTTGACGTGAGCGGCCGGCAGCCCACGCTCACCTGATCGAGCGTCGCCTTGCCACAGACTCCGCAGCTTGAAGTCGCCAGAAAGCGACGCTCGCTCCAATCCGACTTGAACGGGCGAGCCAGGACCACCTCGATCATCGAGTCGTCATCGCCGGCTTCCGTGAACGCGGCGTCACGAAATTCGGCCGTCAGATCGTCCCGAGAACGAATGAGCCCCTCGGTGAAAAGAAATCCCACCGCAAGTTCGGCATCATGCCCTGGCGTCCGCATGGTGACGGCCACGGCGGTCGATTCCTCGTCGCGACCGCGAGCCCGGATCTCGAGCGCTGATTCAACCGCCAGCCAGTCCTCACGCTCCTCGAGCGCGCCATCCCGGACCGCCAGAATCCTCGCTGACGCGACACTCACCGGGTGGCACTGTTCGACCTGGAGCTGATCCCGAGTCATCTTGACCTCGTGGCCGCTCAAGAATCGCACGGCGGCGGTTTCGTCGTCTCCGTGGACTCCCGCATACGCATGGACCCTACACCGACTGTACCCAGACGCCAACCCCGATTCCAATCACGGAATCAATTTCTTCCAGGCCGCGCGCCGTTGCCAATCCGGGGCTGTCGGTTTAACGTGAAGGAGACACGTTGTTAAAGAAGGGTTGAACGACCGTTGGATTCCGTGATCGCTCGCGGTCTCTGGCGGTGAAGCGCAAGGGAGTTCACGCATCATGGCGAAAATCCAGATCGTTGGGCCTGGGACGATTCAATCAAGGCTTGTTCCCGTGTTTCTGAGCGGGGCGCTGGGGTTCTTGACCGCCTCGTCGTGGGTTCTTGCAAGCCAGGATCAAAAGAAGCCCGAGGCGAAGAAAGCGGACGCCAAGGCCGCCGAGGTTAAGAAGCCCGAGGCGAAGAAAGCGGACGCCAAGGCCGCCGAGGTTAAGAAGCCCGAGGCGAAGCCCGCTCCCGCCCCCACGGCCAAGCCCGCGCCGACTCCGGCACCCACCCCAGCGCCCGAGGATCCGGCCAAGCTGAAGGCTCGGATCACCGCCTTGCAAGCGGAGGTTGATTCGCTCAAGCTCAAGGTTGCCTCGTTGGAGCTCGAAAAGCGTGGGGCCGTGGTGAGCATCGACAAGGCCAAGGATGGCAAGGAAACGGCCACGGTCAACATTCTCAAGACCTGGTCGGGCGACAAGGACGGGCTGGGCCTGCTCAAGAACGTCCCCAATTTGCAAGTCGTCTACATCGACAACGGCCAGCTCAATGACGCGGCCCTGGGTCCGATCAAGGATCTGACGGGTTTGAGCGCGCTCACGATCATGAGCCCTGGGGTCACCGACGCGGGGCTCGAGAATGTGGCGGGTCTCTCGAAGCTGACGATGTTGTTCCTGACGACGTCAAAGGTCGGCGACAAGGGGCTCGTTCGGCTCAAGGGGCTGACGAATTTGCAGGTCCTGGCCCTTTCACGGACCGAGGTCACCGACGCTGGCCTTGATTCGCTCAAGGATCTGAAGGGGCTCAAGTCGCTCTACTTGATCGGCACCAAGGTCACCCCCGCGGCCGTCGAGAAATTCAAGAAGGCGATGCCGGGCGTCGCGGTTTATAAGTGAAGCCGTCGCACAAGCCTGACAAATCACGCCATCTGGACGCCGCACTTCGTGCCAGCGCTGTTCAGCCTGGGGATCGGTGCACCAGTCGACCCAGACGAACGTCGGTGGGTGAGTTGACAAACAGAACGGCTGGACTTTGCCTGCTCGCAAAATCCAAAATTCTTCTAAAATCCTCTTGACCGCAAGGCGACCGTCATGAATCATGGCGGGTGATAGTCTTTGGTGTCCTCTCTGAATCTAGCCACCATCGTTGAGACTAATCATGCTTCATCGCTCATCGCTCATCGCTCCTGAAGCGCAACCGGCGACAGCCACGGTTCGATCTGCTTGA
>JAKBAP010000507.1 GCA_021808995.1 Planctomycetota bacterium
AGTTTGAAATCGCCGCCGCGTTTCTTGCGCCGATGTTT
This sequence comes from Planctomycetota bacterium, assembly GCA_021808995.1. Lineage (GTDB taxonomy): Bacteria > Planctomycetota > Planctomycetia > Isosphaerales > Isosphaeraceae > JAKBAP01. The sequence continues at coordinate 39 of JAKBAP010000507.1, forward strand.
GCGGTTTTGCTCGAGGACTTTGTTCACGGTCATGGCGACCAGCAACCGCCAGAGGTCGGCACGATCAGCGAGATTCTCGAACCGGCCGTTGGCCGCCCCCGCGTAGAGCCCGTGCATGGCGCTCAGGGCGGCGTCTTCCGCGTCCTCGACAACCTGGTGGCGGGCGGCGGCCAGGCGACCTCGAGCCACGGAGACCAATCGCTCGAAATAGCGGTCCCAGAGCGCCTCGGCCGCTTCCGGCCGACCAGCTCTGAGGTCCTCGAACCAGTGGGTGATCGAACCGGGATCCTCGGCCGACATCCTCGTCTCCGGAGCCGCGATGGTCGCTGGAGTCAAGCGCCGCCGGATCGTTCCCCGCGAGCGGATCGGCTCGAGTCAAGGCGATCACGTGTTCTTGATCATACTTGGGAAGAAATGGCGGCGAAAGGTGCCACCTTACCGACTGGTCACCGCGCGCTCAGGGTTCGCTCGAGCTCGGCCAGGACATCGGCCGCCGATTCAAACCCCGGCAGAAACGGGGTTTGCCGCTCGGCCATGAGCCAGGCGGCGATCTTTTTTTCAGCGGAGATCACCGTCGAGTGGTTCCGTCCACCAAAGTGACGGCCGATCTCGCCATAGGGGATCGCCAGGTGTTTTCGGGCCAAGTACATCGCCAGCATCCGAGGATAGGCGAGCATGCGAGAGCGACCATCGGATCGCAACGCTTCCGGACTAATCTGGAACATCCGGCAGACGACGTCCTCGATATCGCGCAGGCCAATGGTCTGGACAGTGTGCCTGATCGTGTCCCTGAGGGCGGACTGGGCAAGGCCAAGGTCGATGCGCTTGCCGGTCAAGACGGCGTGCGCGATGACCGTGTGAAGCGCCCCCTCCAGTTCCCGCACGCTGGCCTTGAGATGCTCGGCGATATAGGTGAGGACCGGCTCGGGGAGCTCGATGCCGCGGGTGCGAGCGCGGGCTTTCAGGATGGCGCGGCGGGTGGCGAGATCGGGGGCCTCGATCTTGGCGACCATCCCAGCCAGAAAGCGGGTCGCAAGCTCGTCCGTCAATCGCGCGACCAGCCTCGGGTGCTGATCGAGCGCCAGCACGATCGGAGCCCCCTTGTCAACGAGGGCGTTGAATGTGTGAAGGAATTCATCCTGGGTCGCTCGCTTCGCGGCCAGGAAATGGACGTCGTCGACGATCAACCCCCCCGCGCCTCGGTATCGCCCACGGAAACCTCCCAGGTTTCCGGCTCGCATGGCCTCCAGAAAGCTGTTCGTGAAGGTCTCGGCGGTAACCTGGATGATGTTCAGGGCGGGGAACGACTGTCTGAGCCCAACCGCGATTCCCTCGAGCAAGTGTGACTTTCCCAGCCCCACGGCCGCGTGGATGACCAGGGGGTTAAAGCTTGCCCCCGCGGTGGCGGCCATGTCGCGAGCGGCCGCGTGGGCGAGTCGATTGCCCGGGCCCGTCACGAAGTCCTCAAGCCGGCGGAGCGGACGAGCCCGTCTGGGCGGGGCGGCCGCGATACTCGATTCGCCCGAGACTGGCGGATGTTGGCCAGCCTTGGCCGTCCCGGGGCTGGCCGGGGAATCAGACCGCTCGGCTGGAAAGCGAGGGGTTGAAGGTGCGTCCCTGGTTGAGGCACTCGATGGCTCGGGTGGCGAAACGACGGCCGTCGAGTCGGTGGCTTGAACGGGGGCAATGCCCTCTTCGTCAATGCGAAAGGCCAGCCGGGGCCGATGGCCAAAGATCGATTCGGCCGCCTCGAGCAAACTCTCACTGTAATGACCGCGAATCCAGTCGCGAAAAAAGGGGTCGGGGGCTCGGATCTCGAGGGTTTCGCCAGCGTCGTCGAGTCCCAGCCGAACACCCTCGCCAAACCAAAGGCCAAATTTGGCCTCGCCCAGCCGCGTCTTCACGGCCCGCCGGAGCGCCTCCTCGTCCAGACCAACGCTGGTCGCGGAGTCCGCGCGCGTCGTAACGCATCCTGGCTCTGACTCACCCGCCATTGATCCATTCCTCGTCGACGACGCGCCTTGACAGGCCACGCCGGCATTGACGGCTGGGACGGTTCCGTCCCACGGATTGGATCGTTCCTGGTAGGTCGATTCATCCGAAAGCGCCGAATGTTACATGCTGCTCCCTCGTCGGCGCGATCCTCCAGCCATTGGGTTATGCGCTAGGACCAGGCGGTTGTCAAAAAAACCCGCGATCCGGGTGCGATTCCTCATTCGAGGCCTGCGCACATTCCCCCACCGCACTGGGGACGGCCACAACCCGATGGCTGAGCCGCCATGGCCAGGCCCCCGCGCGCGGTCTGGGCCGGAGCGGGCACGCTGAGCTGTCGTTGAGACCTGATCTCGCGACAACGCGGGCATGCCACGCTCTCCGCCGAGCCTCTCACCAGTGCCTCGAACTCATGATCGCAAGCTTCGCAGCGATAGTCATAAAGGGGCATGGAAGGCAATCCTCTCTCGGGACGGCGACGTTACGGCGCGCTCCAGGCGGCTCCGGGTGGGGCGACCCCTGGATCCGCGACGCGGGTCAGCCTGGCTTTTGGGTATTCTTGGTCCATCATGGTCGACTGTCAACGATAACCTGGCGATGGCCAACGGATAACCCCCCCTGCCCCATCGCCACGATCCCGAGAGGAATCCCGAGTATGTCGATTCGACTTCGGCCGCTTTCGCGCGAGGAGCTTCGGGGACTGGATCAGCGCGCCGAGCGCGAGTCGGGAATCCCGACCCTCTTGCTCATGGAAAACGCGGGGCGAGGGGCGGCCTCGTGGCTGGCGGAGCTTTCGGGGACGACGACCGTGCCCATCGATCGACGCATGGCGGATTCCGACGTGTTGGCGCGTCCCGAACGACCCCTACCGGATGTCGTGGTCGTGTGCGGTCCGGGGAATAACGGCGGCGATGGCGGAGTGGTGGCGAGGCATCTTGACTCATGGGGCTATCCAGTCCAGGTCATCTGGCTGTCCGGAAGGGAAAGCCTGCGTGGCGACGCGGCCATTCAGGCAGGCATTCTCGAGCGTTCGGGCCTCGAACAGATCTTCTGGAGCGAGCACCAGTCCTGCTCTTCGCTCGATGCCCTTGAACCAATCCTCGCCCGCGCTGACTGGCTGGTCGACGGCCTCTTTGGAACCGGCCTCTCCAGACCCCTGGAAGGTTCAAGCCAGGCGCTGGTCGAACGGATCAATCGCTCAAACAAACCCATCCTCGCGCTCGACCTCCCCTCCGGGATGGACGCCGATACCGGACGACCCCTGGGAGCCACCGTCAAAGCCACCGCGACGGCGACCTTCGCGGCCCCCAAGCTCGGCTTCTCCACCCCAGGTGCCGGCGAGTACACCGGCAAGGTCGCGGTGATCGAGATCGGTCTCCCGCGATCTCTCACCGCGGTTTTTCGCGACCGCTGATCAAACCCTTATGTTACATTTGCTTGTCGCTCTTCTCACGGCGGGGTTCTCGCGAGACAATAGGACCGAGCGGACCCATTTCGATACGTCGCGTCTGGGGATCACGGTCATGAGCATGATCAAGCAAGACCTCGAACCCGATCTGATCGATTATCCCGAGGATAACGGCGAGCCGATGGCCGAGAACACCCTTCAGTACGAGTGGATCGTCACGATCAAGG
>JAKBAP010000508.1 GCA_021808995.1 Planctomycetota bacterium
CGCGGGTCGAGAGTGGAAACGCGGCCTCGAACCAGTGGGCGGGTGGATAGGAATAAAACAGGAGGTCGTTGATGGGTCGACTGGTCTGGCCAACCTGGCGGGCGAACAGGCCGGATGGCCCAAGCTGGACAGCCGCGAGCGCGACGCCGAGGGCCACGGCGGCGATTGCGCCAACCCCTCGGCGCCACGGGCGACCGTCCACGACGACGCGCCAAAGCGCGATCACGATCACGAGCCCATTGGTCCAGGCCTGGATCTGGAAGTGGCCCAGGGTCCACTGCGTGCCTAGTGAGAGTGCCAGGGCCGAGCCCCAGGCGGCCCGGCCGCTCGCGAGCAGCCGCTCGGTGAAGGCCAGCGCGAGCGGGAGATAGGGCATGAGCTGGTAAAAGGGCTCATGGCTGGAATGGATGGTCATGAACCCGCACAGGGTGAATGACAGCCCCGCGAGCGCTCCGCCCCAAGGGAAAAGGCCGAGCGTTCGTCCCAGGAAATAGGTCGTCGCGGCGAGCGCCAGATAGTGAAAGAACATGGCCAATCGATAGGCCATCGCGACCGAGCACAGTCGATAGAGCACCAGATTGGGCGGATAGAAGGCGGCGACGTGGCTTTCGGCGACGAGCGGCACGCCCAGTCCAAAGCGATCGCTCCACCAGGGGAGCGAGCCAGACTCAAGGGCGCGTTGGAGCTCGACCTTGAGGGGTCGATAGAGCCGGTCGGGGTCGCCTCCCACCGGCTCGTATCCCAGAAGTAGGCATCCCAGAATGAGCCCAATCGCCGCCAGGAGCGCGAGCAATGGAGACTCGCGGACGATGGCTTGCCTGAGTGTCGACAGCGAAGTCGGGGGCCCGGATGATGTCCGCGAATCGCGGTTCATGATGACGAATGGCCCCTCATGTGACCTGCTCCGCGAAAAGTGGCCCACCCGAACCGAGGGGCCATCGGTAGTATGATCCGACGAGCGACCCATGAACAGGCGAAGCCCGACCAACGACACGGCGCGGTCGCTTCGTGAAGCCGACCGCTCCGAGGCAACGTGGTCAGCCACGACCAACCCCGATTTCGCCCTGTTGGTATTTTCCCATTGACGGGATCCGGCTACCATCCCCGCGCGGGGTTGCGCGCGGGCACCTCGTCGAATCACGGAGGATGGTGGCGAAATGAGCGTTTCAGGGCGACAAGTGGGAGCGATTTTCGCGGTCGCGCTGGCGATGATCGCGAACGCCACGGCGGACGACGACCCGGCGGCCGGGGTCTTTCGCGAGGGATTCGAGACCCAGACCCCAAGCTGGCAGTCCGAATACCTGGACACGACAATCAATCTGATCACTCATGACCGCTCGAACCGGGCGCTTCACGGCGGCCGATTGTCGGAGCGATTTCAATTCGTGGCCGACACCGGCGGCCAGTTTTTCGTGAGCCTGCGCACACCGCGGGTGCTCCTGGAATCGGATCCCAGGATCGGCCTCTGGGTGCGATCCAACCGGGCTGGGGTGCGAGTGCATGCCCGCGTGGTCCTTCCCGGTGACACCGATCCCGAGACCAAGGCCCCGAGCTTCGTGTTGGTCCCTGGCACGATCTACACCGAGACCGATCACTGGCAATTGCTCGAGGCCAGCGCGCTTGCCCCGGCGGTTGAGCGGCAAGCGCGCGTGTTGCGGGCGTCGAGTCGCCGGCCGGTTCCGCTCAAAGGGGCCTATATCGAGCAGGTGGTGGTGAATCTACTGGGAGCGCCCGGCGAGTCGGAGGTGTTTCTCGACGACCTCGAGATCAGCCCGGTCGCCCGTGAGCTCTTGGCGGGTCATGTGGCCGCGAACGAGCCTGCGTCCACGCCAGAGGGTGCCCCGGCCAAGCCCGGGGCCGCCTTGCCCCGGGTCCGGGTCGAGGCCAATTTCATCGAGCGGCTCTCGCCCGCCGGCAATTACATCCCCTGGTTCCCGACCGCGATCCACGCCCCCGGGGCGAATATCACCGAGCTCAGACGGGCTGGTTTTGATGTGCTCGCCGAGGACTCAACCGAGCCCGCGCGGCTGAAATCGGCCGTGGATCGCGGATTCCTGCTCGCGCCCACGGTCGACCTGGGCGATGGAGACCCCACGGAGGCCATCCGGGCCATCGAGACGATTCCCGAGCGCGATTCGATCGCGCTTTATCGACTGGGCGAGGGGCTCGGACGCCGACGCGAGACCGCCGTTCGCGAGCAACAGGTCGATCGGGTGCGAGCGGCCATGCGAATCTTGCGTGATCAAGACGAGGACGCTCCTCGCCTGGCGACCGCGCTTGTCGATGGCGATTTGCCCCTGTTCGCGCGAGCGCCCGTCGGGCTCGACGTGGTGGGGGTGAGCGTTCCCGGCTGGGGGGGCTCGCAGGCTCCACTGGAGATTTTTCAATATCTGATTCAGCGCAAGTGGCTCACTGCTCGCTCGAATCTGTCAGCGCCTTTCATGGCCTGGATTCCGGCGGCCGCGCCCCCGGAGGCGGTTCGGAACATCTGGGGCGAGGGAAGCCGCTCCGCGACGGCCCGGCTGCCGGTCCTCCCCGAGCAGGTTCGCCTGCTCACGTATCTCGCGCTCACCGCTGGATATCGGGGGGTGGGCTACCTCGCCGACGCCGACATCACCCGGCCGGTCGGCAGGGATCTCTTGATCGAGATGAGCTTTCTCAATCTCGAGATGGACCTCGTGGAGGAAATCCTGGCTCGAAACAAGGACCAGATCTCCCTCTACGACGTCTTCAATCCCGACCCTCCGGTCCTGCCGACGAATCCCACCTCGGGGGTAAGCCAGAGGGTCAAGCCTCTCAAGGAGCTGCCCCCCCGGCCTGGCATGAAGGCCGCCGCCATCCCGCTCCCAAACCACACGGGCAAGCTGATCCTGGTGGGCGACTACGCCGAGGGCGCCCAGTGGCAGCCCCCCCAGATGGCCGCCCATAACATCCTGATCACCCCGACCCTGCCCGAGGGGGCTCAAGCCTTTGAAATCTCTCCTGGCGACGTGAAGGTGCTCGAGCCCCTCCGCGAGGTCGGCGGGCGCAGATTCAAGCTCGAGGATTTCGGCGTGACCGCCATGGTCCTTTGCACCACCGACATGGCGCTCTATGCCCGGGTCCGGGAACTGGTCGACTCGGTACGCAATCGCGCTGTCCCCCTGGCCATTGAACAGGCCGAGCTCCGGCTCGCCTCGGTCAAGGAGGTTCAAGCCAGGCTCGAGGCCGACGGGCGGACGATTCGCTCGGAGGAAGACATCAAGCAGCGGCGGAAATCCGGCATCGAAGGCCGCGCTCCCGACGAACGTGACCTGATCACCAAGGCCGAGGAATACATCAAGTCCGCCCGTGATTCCTGGGAACAAGGAGACTTCGCCTGGGCCTGGGCCGAGGCCCGGCGCGCGAGCCGGCCGCTCCGCGTCCTGATGCACGGATACTGGATCCAGGCCAATGCCGAACTCGCCAAGGCCGCCGTGACCATCAACCCCAAACGCGAAAAGCCAGCCCCCGGCGCGCCCAAGCCGCCCGACTTTCCTCCCGTGCTCGTGAGCGCTGTCTCTTGCCCGCCGCTGATCTCGTATTACTCGCTCCCGGACGTCTATCTCTGGACCGACTGGATCAAGGGGCGGCCTGGATATGGATTTGGCGAGAATCGCGTCCCCACGGGCGATTTCAACGACCCC
>JAKBAP010000509.1 GCA_021808995.1 Planctomycetota bacterium
CCGATCTCCAGCCGTTCGCGATAAAGCGGCGCGCGGCGCGCCAGCCACGGCTCCAAAAGCCGCGAAAGCGTGGGGTCGAATTCCACGTCCGACTGGTCCTCTGGGGGACAGAGCAGCAGGTGCGTGAACCCCTCTTCCCGCAGCCGCCCGACAACCTCGCGCGCCGACTCGCCAGGATGCGCCATCCCGGTGCGACGTCGATGCGCGAGCTCCATGGTGTAATCACGCGGGATGTAAAAGCCCCGATGATCCTGACCAATCAGCCGCGCCGATGGCGGCAAATGATCCGCCGCCCACCGCCCCACGCGAAAGCTCGGCTCAACCCGCGTCAAATAGCCCGTCGCGGATTCCCGACCCAGCAGATACCCCGCCGCCGATCGCGCCCTGACCATCGAGAGCGCGGACTCCGCCCCCAGAACCACGAACAGCAGCCCCAGACACAGCCTCGCCGGCCAGGTCGCGCGGCGGCTCCAGACATCCGCCAGATACGCCGCCCCAATCGCCATCGGACCGATCGCGATCAGGAGAAACCGCATGCTCTGGCGCTCCGTCATGCAGATCATCAAGAAGAGATAGCCCAACCCCAGTAGGACCATCGGACGCCGCGGAGCTCGCTCCAGAATCAGCGCCGGCAGGAACAACAGAAACACCGGTCCAAACTGATGCGAAAAGCTGTCGAACCGATCCGGCTCAAGAGTCAAGGGTCCAAGTGCCCCCAGCAGGCTCCAGACGCTCACCGTGAGCGGCCGCTTGATCGGGTCCAGGACCTCGTCGAGCCCCTGACCACCAAAAACCTGCTTGAAAAACGGGTAAACTGGATTGCCCGTGTGGACATAGGCACGCAAATACCACCAACCCCCGACCATCACCACGGCCCCCGCGTAAACCAGGGCCAACCGCGGCCAGACCCGGCGGTCACCCCCAGGCACGACGAAGGCTCGCGAGCAAATGGACAGGAAGAGAAGGCCCGCCAGCACGAGCGCTGGGTATTTGACCCCCACCGCGAAACCCGACAAGACGCCTGTCAGGATCGCCCCTCTCAGACTGGGGCGCTCATTGAGCCGGCTCCAGGCCAGGATCGCCGCCGTGCCAAAGGCCGCCAGCGCCACGTCGTTCAAGGGGGCGGTCATTCCGTTTGAGATGGCGGGAACCAGCAAGGCGATCGCCCCGGCCCACCAGGCGCGCCGGCCCAGGCTCTCGCGAGCAAGCGCCGTCACCCCGAGCGCGAACGCCAGCCCCAGCACCCACTCGAGTCCCCGGCACGCGACCGGCCCGCGGCACTCAAGCGCGGCCGCGTAGAGCATCTCCGTGACCAGGGGGTAGATCGTCTCATGAAGGTCAGGCGCGAACCCGACCTGCCCGTGCATCAGGAACCACTTGGGCACCTGAAGGTGATAGCAAAGGGCATCGCCATCAGTCACCGGCTTGATCGTCGAGACCGCCGTGCTCACGAGCACCACCGCCAGGAGCCCGGCCATCGCCAGGTCCGGGCGCGACCATCGCGGGGGCTCGATCACCGGCCCGATCAACCGAAGCGAGCGAATCCGCCCGATCAGCCCCACCAGGCCAATCTCGAGCATCACGGCCAGCATGACCGCGACCCCCAGCCGGTTCAAGCAACCCAGCTCTCCAAGTACGAGCATGGCCATGGCCATCGTGCCCAATCCCAGCGGCACCGCGATCGCCACCCTCTCGAGAACATCCGTCGGCCCCCGCGCGGACGGCCGGTCGGGATCGAGCATGGCCAGGATCCGCCGGCCCACGCCAGCGGCGATCAACGCCAAAAGCACCGCGAAGCTGAGATCAATCATGGGCGTCTGGGAAGTCAGGGTGGTCTGGAGGATCAGGGTTTTGGGAGGAGAATCCTGGCCTTGGTCACGGGATCGAGGCGGGCGACGCAAAATTGCGACGTCCGCTGATCGAGATCCGCGGGGATTGGTCCGGATTCGGCGAGCGGGACGTTGTGTTCGCGATACCACCGGGCGGTGTCGTAACCAAAGCGGTTATAGCTTTCCCCGGTTTCCTCGTTGTGAGCGGCGAAACCGCGAGCGACCCGGACGATTTCGCGTCGGATTCTCTCGGCGACCTGGGGCGTGTTGTGCAAGATGACCGCCGAGGTGACGACCAGATCAAATGAGTCGTCCGGAAATGGGAGCCGCTCGCCGCGCGACAGGACCAGCCGGATGGATGACCTACGATTCAGAAACCGTTGTGCGTATTCCAGTTGCGTGGGGCTGAAATCCACGCCACAGAGGGTCGCGTCGAGCCGAACCGAGAGTTCGTCGAGCAATTTCCCATAGCCGCAACCGACCTCGAGAATCGAGGTTGGACGGTATTTGGCCACCTCCTGGGCGATCCAGGCCGCGCGTTGCGAGCGTGCCGGCTGCCCTTCTTGTTCCCGAAAATAATCATTGCCGCCCCGGTGCGTCCAATAAGCGCGGGGGTCCGCGTAGAGCAGTTGTCGTTTCCAGTTGGGATGCCGGCTCAGCAGGCGTCTGAGGACCTTGTGCCAGGCGTAGCCTGGTCCCCGAGTTCGCAACGCGCTCCAGGCGCGCAGAGGTAAAATGGGCTGCGACCGAACAATCAGGTCCATGTCACCTTCCCTGGCGCGCGAGTCCCCGGTCGAACGCGGAGACGGATCGTGTGCGTCATGCACTTCAGTTAACGGCCACCCACGAAAGGGCGAGGGTCCAGGTGGCCGATTCGGCCGGGAGTTTACGTCTCCTCTCGAGAACCGTCAAGACGGCCTGGCGATCGAACACAATCGCCCCTCGAGCGCTTCCTGTCGGCGAGAGTTTCCGTTCTCGACTGAGACATCGTTAGGATAAAGATCACCACCGCGACCCCTGACCTCTTGTGAAACAAAAACTTGGACTACTCACTCTGAAGACGCTCACAAGCCGGCGCTGCCATTCCTAAAGGAACGAAACCCATGGGCCTGAGCCGAACCCCGTCACGCGTATCCGACCTTTCGTTCCAGGTTTTCAATCGAGCACTACACCCCGACTGGTTCGCCACCCGAGGCTTTCGCCGGATCGAACTCCAGGGCTGGGAGGCCGACCTACGAATCATCGTGGGGGGCCACGCGGTGGTCTTCCGCGCGGGGTCGATGCTCCTGACCGAGGTTCTCTCTGGCCTCGATTCGCCGGTCCCCGAAACGGGTCGGCTGTTTCAGGCGGGTGTTCGGCGCGAGCGATCCACGATCCTTCGCCCGGGCGGCTCGATCGAATATCAAAGTTGCATGGACACCGAGATCGTCGATGTCGAGGTCTTTCGCCATCTCTCGGACGAGGCCGCCCTGGATGGCTCGCGAAATGCCCTCTTTCACGCTTTCCGCGGCGTGAATCGGCTCCTCCCCTCCCCGATCAGCCTGATCAAGGTCACGCCTAGGCCCGGCGATCTGACCATCCAGTCGATCCACACCTACCCTGACGAACGAGCGATTGTCCGCACCCAGTCGCTCTTTGAGCTCAAGCCCGCCCCACCTCGGGTCTGACCCCGCTGCCGGCGAATCGATTGGCCGAACTGGGTCGATCACGGCGATTGTGCCCGGCGAGAAGGCAGGCGTTTGCTGTTTCACCCGACGAAAGCCAAGAGCCGCCGTTCGCGCGACGATAAACAAAACAGAAGCCCCGCCCGCCCGGCCCCCGTTCGGTCGCCGCG
>JAKBAP010000057.1 GCA_021808995.1 Planctomycetota bacterium
CAGTTCGTGAAGGCAGTCGACCATCCCTATTGCCAGATGATGTACGACAGCTTTCACGCCCATATCGAGGAAAAAGACCAGAAAGCGGCGATCCTGTCATGCGCTGACGAGACGATTCACGTGCATGTGTCGGAAAACGATCGTGGCGTTCCCGGCACCGGCCAGATCGATTGGGACGGTTATTTCGCGGGGCTCAAGGCCAGCGGTTTCGACGGTTATTACACGATCGAGGCCTTCGGCCGCGCGCTCCCGGCCCTGGCGGCCGCGACCCGGGTCTGGCGCGACCTCTTTCCGGACCCCATGGCCCTCTGCGCGGAGGGCCTGGAATTCATCAAGACGCGAACCCTGTCGTGAACCCAGGCCGACCGATCGTGTCCAGCGCGGGTGGATCGGATTCCATCCCCAGCGGAGGGATCAAGCCACTCCTCATCGCCCGCCAGGAGACGCGCAATGGCCATTGTTGGACTCAAGGGAACCCTGGTGCGGCTGGTCCCGCCGGAACGAGCGCTTCACCTGGAAAACGCCTTGGCGTGGATGAACGACCCCGAGACGACGCGGTCACTCAAGCTGAACCTCGGCGTCTCGCGCAGGCAGGAAGAGCAGTTCTTCGACCACGTGGAGAGCGACCGGCCGCGGAGCTTCCACTGGGCAATTCTTGACGAGGCCGAGGTTCACGTCGGTTTCATCGGCCTGGTGGGCGTGGATTGGATCAACCGCTGCGCCTCCGGCGGGCTGGTGATCGGCAACCGTTCGGCCTGGGGTCGCGGGCTCGCGAGTGACGCCGTCCGGGTGCGATCGCGATTCGCCTTCGATCAGCTTGGCCTGCACAGGATCGACGGGCATACGGTGAATCCGGCGATGAAGCGGGTCTATCTCAAATGCGGATATCGGCCCGAGGGGGTCGCCCGCCAGAAACTGTGGCGCGAGGGACTCTGGCACGACGTGGAGTTTTTCGGCTTGTTACGCGCGGACTGGGCTCGAACGGAAGGGGCTCGTCCCTGCGGATCTGAGCCCCGGAATTGACGATTGCCGTCATGAAGCCTGGCTCACACCACGACCTTGCGGGCGCTTCGCTCGGAGCGCCTACGCCCCTCCTCGCGGAGCACCTTCTTACGAAGGCGGATTCGCGACGGGGTGATTTCGACGAGTTCGTCGTCCTCGATGTATTCGAGGGCCATCTCGAGGGTCATCTCGCGTGGGGGCTTGAGCAGGATGTTCTTATCGGAGCCCGAGGCCCGCATGTTGGTGAGCTTCTTTTCCTTGCAGGGGTTGACGACCATGTCGTCGGCCCGAGCGTTTTCGGCGATGATCATCCCTTCGTAGACGGGGTCGCCAGGCTTGACGAGCATCGTCCCTCGCTGTTGCAGGTTATCAAGCGCGAAGGCGACGACCTCGCCACGTTCCTGGCTGATCATGACGCCGTTGGCTCGCCGGGGAACGTCCCCCTTGGTGGGCCGGTACTCGTGGAAATTATGGTGCATGATCGCCTCGCCCTGGGTCGCGGAGAGCAGCCGACTCCGCAGGCCGATCAGGCCCCGGGCTGGGATCAGGAACTCGACATGGGCATACGCCCCCTTGACGTCCATTCTGGTCATTTCGCCACGGCGAGCACCTGTGAGCTCGATGACTGGTCCCATGTGGCCGTGAGGGACGTCGACGACCAGGAACTCATACGGTTCGCAGACCTCGCCGTCGATGCGGCGAAAGATCACCTCGGGCTTGCCTACCGAGAGCTCATAGCCTTCGCGACGCATCGTTTCGATCAAGACCGAGAGATGCAACAGACCACGGCCGGAGACGCGGAAGGAATCGCGTTCCTCGGTGACCTCGACGCGGAGCGCGACGTTGGACTTGAGCTCGCGCTCGAGCCGTTCCTGCAAGTGCCGCGAGGTGAGGAACTTGCCCTCGCCGCAGAGGGGCGAGTCGTTGACCGTGAAGAGCATGTTCAAGGTCGGTTCGTCGACCTCGATGCGGGGCAGGGCGACCGGATGATCGGGATCGGCGATGGTGTCGCCAATGTCGACGGCGGCGACCCCCACGATCGCGACGATGTCGCCGGCCTCGGCCTCGGCGACCTCGACCCGGCCTAGCTTGTCAAAGACCAGCACGTTGTCGATCGCGGCCGTCACGACCTGATCGCCGGCCTTGACCAGGACGGCCTTGCGACCGCGGACAGCGCGCCCGGAAAAGATCCTGCCGATGGCGATTCGGCCCACGTATTCCGAGAAATCCAGGGTGGTGCAGAGCATGCGAAACGGGCCGTCGGGATCGACGATCGGGCCGGGTACCTGGGCCACGATCATGTCGAGCAAGGGCTTGACGTCCCCAGATCGGGCGTCCGACTCGTGCGAGGCGAAACCCGCCCGGCCCGAGGCATAGATGTACGGAAAATCGAGCTGCTCGTCATTGGCGCCGAGCTCGACGAAGACGTCGAAAATCTCGTTCAAGACCTCGGCCGGCCGGGCGTCGGGGCGGTCGATCTTGTTGATCACGACGATCGGCCTGATCCCTCTCGCGAACGCCTTGCGCAGGACGAACTTGGTCTGCGGCATCGGCCCCTCGAAGGCGTCGACCAGGACCAGGGCCCCATCGGCCATCTGAAGCGTCCGCTCGACCTCGCCACCGAAATCCGCGTGACCCGGGGTATCGATCAGGTTGACCTTGATCGCTCCGTAGTTAATCGCGATGTTCTTGGCGAGGATCGTGATGCCTCGCTCGCGCTCAAGATCGTTGGAATCGAGGATCCGCTCGCCCTGAAGCTGGGATGCGCGAAACTGGCCGCTCTGTCTGAGCATGGAGTCGACCAGGGTCGTCTTGCCATGGTCGACGTGGGCGATAATGGCTACGTTCCGTACGTCCTCGCGTCGCTTCATCGGTACATCCGCCGGGATTAAGGGCGGGCCTGGGGCCATGCGCATGCAACCAGGCCGCCCAATGGCGCGCCCGGTTCGTTATCGAAGACTAGCATCTTATCCATTGTACACACGATGGGACAAGCCCGATTGGCAAGGCGTGATCAACCATGGAACATTTGAGCGTCACGGCATTCCTGGCCATGCTGGTCGTCATGCTGGCCGTGGCCAAGATCATGGGGGCGATCGCGCAACGGATCGGCCAGCCGGCCGTGCTGGGCGAGCTCCTGGGGGGGGTGCTGGTCGGTCCATCCATGCTCGGCCTGGTCGACACCCGATTCGAAACCATCGAGCTCCTGGCCGAGCTCGGGGTCGTGATCCTGCTCTTCGCGATCGGACTCGAAACCGACCTCGCCAAACTGTTCAAGGTCGGGGCCACGTCGCTGACCGTGGCCGTGGTCGGGGTCGTGCTCCCCTTTGCCATGGGATACGCCGCCTGCTTGGCTCTTGGACTATCAAGCATGCCTGCGATCATGGCCGCCGCGACCTTGACGGCGACCTCGGTCGGGATCACGGCCCGGGTGCTCGCCGACCTGGGCCAGTTAAGCTCGCTCGAGGGGCAAATCATCCTCGGGGCGGCCGTTCTGGATGACATCCTGGGGCTGATCATCCTGACGATCGTGACCGAGCTCTCGGAGGGTCGCGAGGTCTCACCAGGCTCGGTGGCCAGGACGACCGGACTGGCGATCTCGTTCTTGATCGGGGCCCTGGCCGTGGGCTGGTTCGTGGTTCCCGGGATCTTTCGCATGGCTCGCCGGCTCCAGCTCCCCGGAACGCCGACAGCGCTCGCGCTCATCATCGCGCTGGGCCTGTCGTGGCTGGCCGATCGCTCGGGCTCGGCGATGATCCTGGGGGCGTTCGTGGCGGGGATTCTGGTGGCGAGAGTCCCCTCCTCGCGTGAGATCGAGCATGGAATCACGGAGATTGGCCACTTCCTGGTCCCTCTTTTTTTCGTGGTCGTCGGGGCTTCGGTCGATCTGACCGCCCTTGACCCACGAACGGCCGAGAGCCGGTTCGCGCTCCTCGCGGGGGGGGTCTTGATCGTGGTCGGCGTGGCGGGCAAGCTCGCGGCTGGTTATGCGCCTTTCTGGTTCAAGGGGAGCAAGCTTGTCGTCGGCGTGGGGATGACGCCACGGGGCGAGGTTGGGCTGATCTTCGCCAAGATGGGACTCGCGGCGGGCGTTTTGTCGGCGGGGCTTTTTGGAGGGGTCACGCTGATGGTGATGGTCACCACCTTGATCGCGCCGCCGCTCTTGAAACGACTCCTGGGGCCAGCGCCTGGTGAAGCTCACGAGCCCGAGGTCGACGGCATCGACGACCTGGTCACCGAGGCCTGAGGCGGCCCTAGAGCGTTGTCACGGCTAAAAGTTAGGGTTCGGCCACGGGCGAGAATCGCCCTGGTCAGGAACATTCACACGTACGCGGCTTCGAGCCCGAAGGTAGCGGTTCAAGCCCGCGTGGGAATGGAACACACCCAGCGCAACCAGGGAATCGCACGTCCCGGCGGCTTGGCCTGGGATACAAGCCCGAAGCGTCCGCGAGTGAATTCGGGCTCGAACCCAGAAGCCACCGAAATCTGATTAAGCCGTGACAAAGTCCTAGAGCAAGGGCGAGAGCAGCCGTACCACGTTTTCCGCGAGGATCCGGCCCCAGCCAGACAGGGGGAGCTCCGGGGTGGTGCGTTTCGTCAACTCTTCCGTCCATTCGGCGATGGCGTCGATCTCGCGCGCGGAGGAGACGAAGAGGGCGAGTTCGTAGTTGAGGAACAGGCTCCGCATGTCCATGTTGGCGGAGCCGATCATGGCGAGCGAGTCGTCGAGGACGACGGCCTTGGCATGGAGCATTTCCGGTTTGTAGAGCAAGACCTTGCCGCCCGCGTTGTGCAGGTCGCGGAGATAGCTGGCGCGAGCGAGGTCGGCGGTCAGGTGGTTGGAGCGGGCGGGGATGATCAGCCTGGTGTCAACGCCGCGGCGGGCGGCGAGCACGAGGGCCTTTGAGAGCATCTCGTCGGGCACATAGTAAGGGGTAACGATCCAGATCCGCCGCCGGGCCGAGAAGATGAGCAGCAGGATCGCCTCGTAGAGTGGGTCGCCGGCCACGTCGGGACCGCTGGCGACGACCTGGACGACTCCACGAGGTTGGGACGGCGAGGCGTCGGGCGGTACGACGGAGGAGGGGGGTGGTGGCGTGGGCTGGGATTTGGTGGCGAAGGCCCAATCCGAGGTAAAGATCGCGGCAAGGTCGGTGACCGCCGGACCCTCAACCACGAGCGAGACATCCTGCCAGAGCCCCTCGGGCGATCGGCCGATGTATGGCCAGGCCAGATTCATCCCCCCAGCGAGCGCGAGCGATCCATCAATCACGATGAGCTTACGATGGTTTCGCAGGTTGGGCCGGCCACGAACCGGCATCCGCAGCATCGGCATGAAAAACGCTGTCTCCCCCCCAGCCTCGGTTAATCGCCTGACATCCGAGCGCCTGACCCTCCAGGAACCGACGCCGTCGATCAAGAGCCGAACTCGTACCCCGGCCGCCGCCCGGCTCGCCAGGCGATCGACCAGCTCCTGCCCCCCCGGATCCAGACCCAGGATATAGGTCGTGATGTCGATCGACGAACGGGCCTGGTCAATCATCCTCAAAATGCGGTCGAAGGCCTCGACCCCGGATGAGACCAGCTCGACCTTGTTGCCGGCCCGAGCGCCTGGCAGGCCATACCAGTTAAGCAGCCGTGCCAGCGCGGTCGCGTCGTCCGCGTCGACGCCGGCCGAGTGATAAATGGGGCTCTTACGCCCGGCCATCCTGCGAAGCTTTCGCCCGCCCAGGAGCAAATAGAGCGGCACCCCCACGTACGGAATCAGCAAGATCGCCATCAACCAGGCCAGGGTCGAGGTCGGCGACCGCCGCTGGCGCAAGAGATCGGCCAGGAAAACGAGCGCGAGCAGAAACCCAACGTGAGTCAAGAAGTCGGAAAACAGCCAGTAAAAGGCCCCGGTCAGATGCGAGGTCACGACCTGCGATTCCCCTTGCCACTCCGTTTGAGTCCCTCGAACCAGGGCCGACCGTTCCAGCCCCCACGGGATTCCCCAAAAATACCAGATCCCAACCGCTCGTGCTCGGAAGGGTGGTTCGAAACGATGTCCCCTTTTTGAAACACGCCTCCTTAACAATACATAGCCATTCCTAATACAACCGAGAATGTTGAAATTTCGAGACGCCATAAAAGGAAAAAAGTGTCTTAGTGCTCCAAAGCGAGTAAATTCCTTGACATGCTTCACACAAGTCCATAGGGTCATCCTGTCCATTGTGTATGGTTGGTTCATCCGAAGAGCCGGGGGAGGGAATCATGCGGGGATGGCGTTTGGGATGGTTGGCGGGGCTTGTGGGGATGGCGTGCGTGTGTCCGGCGAGTGTCCGCGCGGGGGGCTTGCTCCAACCCTCGGACTATACGGCGATTGCTCCGTCGCTGGCGCAGTCGGGGTTCTATTTCATCAACACGTCCGGCGCGACGCCAACGATGACCTTGGATGATGGGACAGTGCTCAAAGGCACGCTCGATCCCACGGGCCAGGTCGCGGTTTTCGCGTTTGGTTCGATCAATCTTGGTAATGACCCGATCGTGGATGTATCGGGATCAAGGGCCGTCGCGATCTTGTCGGAAGGGAATTTCACGGTGTCCGAGGGTTTTTCGACGAGCGTGAGTGCCACTAACACAAACTCTTATGGAGGAGGCTCGACTCCTGGTCCGGGGGGTTTCGCGAGTGGCGGGCTAGGCCAGGGTGATGGAGGTCCCGTGTCGGGTGGGGGTGGCGGGTACGGAGGAGCAGGTGGATCGGGAGGCGGGGGTGCCTACGTCGGGGAGGGTCCCCCGCCTTTTGGGTCGGGAATTTATTCTGGAGGGAGTGGCGGCTCGACATACGGTCTGAAGACACCTGGACTGATCGGCGGGAGTGCGGGAGGGTCGAGCTATTTCGGTTGGACTCCCGGAGCGGGTGGAGGTGCCATTGAGTTTGGCGCGGGCGGCGCTTTGAGTCTCTCGTACCTGTCCGTCCAGGCCAACGGTGGTAACGGCCAGCTTACCGCGGGTGGCGGCAGTGGCGGCGAGGTCGCCTTCCTCGGCCAGAGTGTCTCCTTAATTGGTAGTTCGATCACAGCGCAGGGCGGCCAGGGCGGGCAGGCGACATCCATCGGTGGCCCCGACGGGTGGAACCTTGGCTACGGCGGCAACGGCGGCGGCGGTTTAGTCCAGATTCAGTCCAACAGTATCGATCTGGGCTCGAGCGCATTTAACCTCAGTGGTGCCAGCAACGGCGTTATTTCCGAATTCAATTCCAATGGCAGCTTCATCGGATTCGGCGGGGGGACGGGCGGGGGCACGGGTGCCGTTCCCGAGCCCTCGAGCCTCGTCATGGCGGGCATCGCGACCCTTGCCGGGGTGGCCACGGGCTTGGTTCGTAGGCGATCCAGGGCCGCGTGAGCCTTACAGATCCGCCTTCGCCTGACCGCGAAACAACTGAAGCACCCGGACATCAGGGTCGACCACGAGCCGCGCCGGCTCAAAATCGACCGCGAACTCCACGGATCTGGATTCGCCAGGTCCAACCGTGATTGTCGTCGACTGTACCCTGTAACCCGGGTCGGGTTTCCCGGCCTTATCGAATCGATCGCCGTGCTCGGCCGCGACGTCGACCTTGACCGAGCCTGTCCCCTGGTTGGTGAGCGTGGCGGAGACAATAAAGCGGCCGTTTTCTTGCCGTTTGCGCGCGTCGGTGAGTTGATATTCGGGGAGGCTCTTCGCGAAAAACCATTGTTTCGCGAAGTCGTCAAAGGCCGCCGGCTCACGCGAAAACGGGCGCATCGTGGCCAGGAAGTCTTGCAGGACCGGGAAGTCATCCGTCGCGTGGTATTTCTCAATGAAGGCGTGAAGTCCCTTGAGCATCTTGTCGCGTCCCATGTGATGCATGAGCATCCAGAAGACCCAGCCTCCGCGGTCGTAGGTCACGGTGGTGTCGGTGGGAAGGCTGCCGTCGGTCCAGACGAGGGGACGTTCCTCGTCGGCCTTGCGGGTTTCGCCGTAGCTTTTTTCGATCTGCTTCAAGAACTCGATCCGCGCCTTCGGTCCCTTGACCTGTTCCATGAGCATGGCGGTCGAGTAATGGGCCAGGCCCTCCGAGAGGATGTTGCCCCCTGGTCCCTTGCCCGGGAGCAAGAGATTGCCCCACCACTGGTGGGCGGCCTCGTGAGCCGTCACGAGAAAGGCCACGTCCGGCTTGTCGCGCGCGTCGGTCAAGAAGCCGATGCTCTCGGAAAAGGTGATATTGGTCGGGAAGCCCTGGGCATAGCTCGCGAGCGCGGGGAATTCGCTGAGTTTGAGCTCCTTCCAGGGATATGGGTAAAACCACTCCGAGTAATACTTCCGAGCGGCGTCGAGCCCCGATGATAGCTCGTCGATGTTATAGACATGGGTCGGGTGATAAAAAATGGCCGTCCGATCGCCATGGCGCACGGCCCACTTGCCGGCCACGACGTTGAAAAAATGGACCGGTCGGTCGCTCACCCAGGTCACCGCGCGGCGACCGGCGGATTCCTCGATGGCCGTGATCTCGCCGACGGAATTGACCGTGAACTCGGCGGGGGCCGAGACCTTGATCCGGGTCGTCATGGACGCGCCCGACCCAAACGCGGGCTCGGTGCGGCCCAGGTAAAAATCGTCGGGGTAGCGGCGGGCTTCGTAGGTGTTGTCTTCGTCGACGCCGAGATCCTCGAGATACCCCAACGCGGGCGCGAAGCTCGAGCCAAAGCTCGTCAGGACGACGGCCGAGGGGAGGATAAACTCGCGTGCTCCGCCGCCGTTCCTGGTGATTCCGTCGGGAAATCGCCCCTCGTAGCGGAAGCCCAGAACAGCCGAAGCGCCGGCGGCCAGCGGCGATACGGGGCTGAACACATAAAGCCGCGTCTGGTCCTTGGGATTGGCTTCCGCGCCGTCCCAGGTCCAGTGGATGTCGGACCAATGAAAGCCAGCCGTGATGGGGACGGATCGGAGCGGCCCGCCAGTCCGATTGACGAGCGTATAAGTTCCCGACACGCGAAACCACGACGACGCCGGCTCAAGCTCCATCGTGATGTCGACGGCCTTGATGTCGGGGATGCGGGCGTCTTTCCAAGTCGCGAGATTCTGTTTCCAGTAATCCTTGCCTTGTTTCTTCCGGCTGTCGCCACCGGTTCCGACGTCGATCATCCGGCCGAGCACGACCCCCACCACCACGATCGGAACAACGACAGGGGCGATCCTGAGAGCGAGTATCAAAAGCGCGCGTGGCCGGATCCGCTGATAAAGCGAGGTCGCGTCGCGCTCACGGCGGGTGAACCAGACGACGGTCAGCGCCGTGAATCCGGCCGCCAGGGCCAGGACCCAGACTCGAGACAGAATGAGCGCAGGCCGATCGAGCTCCAGGATCGACAGATCGCTCCACCTCACGGCTTTCCAGAGCGGCCAGTTGCCGAGCCAGTTCATCTCGTCATTGAGAAAGCGGCGGGCGGAATAGACCAGGGCGGCGAATCCCAGGGCGTAGGTCGCGTAACGACCGCGCGTCAGGGCCAGGATCGCGGCGACAAACGCGGTCCAGCCTAGGAACGTCGGCACGAGCAATAGCCCCCACATGAGGGCAAACGGGGTGATCCTGAATGGCACGCGGCCCTGGATCGCAAGGATGATCAGGTCCGCGAGCAAGGTCGCCAGCGGAATCACCACCCCGACGACCGCGCAGGACGACACCTTGCCCAACAAGAGCGAACCGGTGCGCAGTGGCGTGGCGTACGCGATGGTGTCAAGCTGAACGCGCTGTTCGCGGAGGATCGATTCGACCGTGTAAAACAGCAAGAGCAAGCAGACCATGATCGTCAGGGGCTCCATGGCCGACACGGCGAGCGTGCCGGGCGTCGCAAGCAGGGGCGTGTCAAACGCCCCAACGGCGACCAGCGCGATTCCGATCGTCTGGAGCAAAATCAAGGGAACGAAGAGATAGAGCCCCGCGCTCGAACGGAGTTCCCGTAGTTCGGCCCTCGCGACCATCCAGGCCCCGGCGAGGAAGCCCGGGCGCGTGGACGCCATGCCGAGCGCGGACAGCGGCCCTGGTCGCGGGCGCGAATCCTCGGCCGCCACGGTCAGGGCGGCCGCGGCCGCGAGATCCTTGGTCGAGACCCGTGCCCCGCGGAGCATCCGCCGGTCATGCCGCTCGGCCACCGCGACCGCGGCGAGGCCCGCACCGGCATAGGCTAGCCGAGAAACCACGAAACCCAGGTCGAATGGAATCGTCGCGTGATTATAAAAGGCAACGCCACGGTCGACCTTGAGCCAGGTCTCGCTTAGCCAACGGAACCCGGTGGGGTCGAGCAGCATCAGGGCTCGGTTGATCCGGGGGTCGAGCCACGCCGGCGACCAGTCCCAGAGAAAGAACACGCAGGCCATGAAAAGGGCCGTGGGGAGCACGAAGACGAGCACCGGCGACCGCGTCGTCCGACCGACGGCGAACGAGCTTCCGGCGACGAGCAAGCCGATCGGCACGAGGAAGGCCAGGGCCGGCACCAGGTAATTCACCGCCGCGAACGGGCCCTTCATTTCGGCCGCTCCGGCAGCGCCCGGCAGGACGTGATGAAACAAGACCGTCGCGATGACATGGACGAGCGCGACGAAGAGCAGCACCAGCAAGGAGGCAGCGAACTTGCCCCATACCAGCTCAGGCGGCGAGAGAGGGGTCGCGTTCAGGATCTCCCCGACGCGGAGATCATGGTCGGCAACGGGCCCCATGCCGGCCATGACCGCCGTGAAAAACCCATAAACCAGGAGCCCCAATACGGCGAATTGCTGAGCCACGGCGAACTGAGAGGTCATGAAGGCCTTCGTGCCACCAACTTGACTATCGCCAGCGCGGATCTGGGATGTCCCATTCGAGAAGCTCCAGGCGAGTAACACGAGGATCACCAGCCAAACAGAGAGCAAGACGCGCCTGGCGTCACGGTCAAGCTCGAGGCCCATGACGGCGAGGAATCGGCGGTGATTCATCGGGCGTCCTCCGAGGCGACGGCCGCGATCTCGTGGTCGTGCAGCCGCTTGAACAGCGCTTCGCGAACGGCCGCCGCGGAGCCGGGCCGCATGAGGACCAGATAGGCGTCTTCCAGGTTGGGCGCGACGGGCTCGAATCCCTCGGGGGGGGCGTCATCGGGCTCGTAAACGCGGACGCGGTTTCGCCCCTCCACCAGGATCGCCTGGGTCACGTGCCAGTCGTTCTCGAACTCTTCGAGCCGGTCGGCCGGGACAGCGCCCTCGTAGATCGCCCCGCGGAGTGCTTCCCTGGCGGCGGTGGGGGTCGTCCGAACCAAAAGCCGCCCCGACTTGATCACGGCGAAACGTGGGCAGAGCGTCGCCACGTCCTCGACGATATGGGTCGACAGCAGAACGATGCGATCTTGAGCGAGCTCGGATAACAAACGGTAAAGCCGCAGCCGTTCCTCGGGGTCGAGCCCGGCGGTCGGCTCGTCGACGATGATCAGGCGGGGGTTGCCGGCGATCGCCTGGGCGATTCCGAGCCTCTGCCGCATGCCGCCGGAATAGGTCTTGACCTTGCGCTTGGCCGCGAACGTGAGATTGACCCGTTCCAAGAGTTCGCTGGTCAGCGATTTCAGGCCGGCCGGCGAATGGACTCCCTTTAGCCCCAGCAGGTGCCTGAGCATTCGCTCGCCCGTCAGGTGCGGATAAAAGCCAAATTCCTGGGGTAGATAGCCAAGCCGCCCCCAGATCAGTTCCGGGCGCCTGGTCACGTCGTGGCCGTCCAGGGAGATCTGGCCCGAGGTCGGCTCCAGCAGCCCGGCGAGGATTCGCATCAGGGTCGATTTGCCAGCGCCATTCGGTCCCAATAGCCCGAACATTCCCGGCCCCACCTCGAGGTCGATCCCTTGCAGGGCGGCCACGGGACCGGGATAGACCTTGATCAGATCGCGGATCTCAAGCATTTCGCATCCTTATCTCGGCGTCGTCGCGGCCCGTGACCAGAGTGACCGCGCCTCGTCTCGAGATCAGTTCGTCGTCTCGGGCGGTTTTATTGGAATCAATCGGACAGCCGGGTGACGGTCGCGTCCTGGACTCCAAAGGTCGCGTGATTTCCCACGACTCTCGATTCGAGCGAGCACGGACCGGGCTCGAGAGTTCGATCGGAAACGACGCACTCGCCGGCACCCGGGCCCAAGACCACTTCGTCCTTGACGCCGCCCAGCGCAAGGTGAACGACGGTCGCGAAGGGGCGCGGGGTCAGACGTAGCTTGATGTTGTAGCGTCCCTTTCGCACGACCTCGAGCTCCCATCGGCCAACGGCGGTCCCGCCAGCGGTGGTGGTCACGCCCCGCCAGTCTTGCGGGGTCAAGACGGTGGGATTCTCGCGGGGGTCGCCCACATGAATGCGAATCGGGCCATAGCCCCGGGTGGATGAGACATCCTGAAACCAGGCGAGATAGTCGGCCTGCATCCTGACGACCAAGGGGGCTTTCTCGGTGGCGAGGTCGTGGAGCTCGAACGGGTCGTGCTCCATGTCGAAAAGGGCGAGCGACGGCTGACGAGCGCCCGCGGGGGGCTCGGGGCGGAGCAGCTTGTATCGTTGCGAGCGAGCGGCGAAGGCCCGGCCGGCCTCGGGCGTGTCGCCTCGATGCCACTGGAAGAACAGCGTTCGATCGGGCCAGTCGGCCGCCGAATCACCACGCAAGAGGGGCAAGAGGCTCTTGCCGTCAAACGAGACGCCCCTAGGTGCCTCGAGCTCGCAGGCCGCCAGCAAGGTTGGCGCGATGTCGATGTGGGCGGCGGTCCGGTCGATCACCAGACCCTCGGGGAAATGACCAGGCCAGCGAATGTAACACGGGACATGAATGCCACCGTCGTAGACGCTCGTTTTTCGACCGCGAAGGCCGGCATTATAGCGAAACTGGGCGGGGCCGTTGTCGGTCAGGAAGATCACGATCGTGTCGCGAGCGAGTCCATGCGATTCCAGCGCGTCCAGCAGACGGCCGACGTTGGTATCGAGATTCGTCGCCATGGCGTAGACCTTGGCGACGTCAGTGGGCCCCTGGGCGAGCTCCTTGGGGATCGGAAGGCCGAGCTGGGGAAACGCCGAATAGGCCAGGTCGACGCCCTGATAGCTCGCGAGCTCGCTCGCGGGCGCTTCCAGGGGGTCGTGGACGCAGTTAAAGGGAAGATAGACGAAAAAGGGACGATCGCCCGGGGTCGTCGCGAACTGGATGGCCGCGGTCGTGAAGATGTCGCTGCAATAGCCCTTGGTCGGCTCCGGTCGACCATTATGCTGAAGGATCGGGTCCAGATAATGGCCGCCGCCGGGCGGGTCGGAAGGCTGGCCCAGCCCCCCCCCTTTGATCACCAGCGATTCCTGGAATCCCTGGTCGATGGCTCGGGAGGGTGCGTTGTCGCCCAGGTGCCATTTGCCAAAAATGCCGGTCCGATAGCCCTGGCTCGAAAGCATCTCGGCGAGCGTGGTCTCCGCGGGGTGTATGATCGCGCGTCCCTGGAACGTATCGACCACTCCCGTTCGATAGTTGTATCGCCCCGTCAGCAGGCTGGCGCGGGTGGGCGCGCAGACGGGCGAGACGTAAAACTCCTTGAGCCGGACGCTCTCGCGAGCGAACCGGTCGAGCCGTGGGGTCTTGATCTTGGGATTGCCATGCGCGCCCAGGTCGCCATAGCCCTGGTCATCGGCCATGATCAGGACGATATTCGGCCGTCGCTCGGGGCCGGTCTCCGCGGACGCCTCAAGGGTGAGCGATCCCTGGATCGCCAGAAACGTAGCCAAAACCCAGAGCCCGCGACGTCCGACTCGATGAACCCCTTTCATCACGCCCAGTCCCCTCAACCGATCGCGAGACGTTCGATCGCATGTCGCGCGAATTATAATCGGGCGAGCCTTGATTTCCCAGTGCCCTTTGTCGGCGGAGGGCCTGGCCGACGATCGGGCTCGCTCGCGCTCGGATCAATCGATTGACGCCGCGATGGCGTCTTCAAGCTCGCGGGAAAGCACCGCGTCGCGATGACGCGGCGTCCCAGCCGACGGAATCCTTGGCTTTCCCGGTCGGGCCGATACACCTTCGGGCCTTGACTGGGCGACATACGCCGCGGCGTCGTCGCCCGGGGCACGGAGCCGGGGGTTAAGCCTGGGAAAGCAAGCGAGGAGCGCCAGGCTTGAGAGAATCAGCGCGACGGCCATCGCTTCCGCCCACGACGGTTTTTGATACGACATGATGCACTTGCCTCGTGACATGACAGGACCTGGGACTGTTCCCAGAAGAATTCTAGCTCGTTTCGCGGATTCGTCGGACTTTTTTGGAAACCAGGGCCATGCGCTGCGATTTGACATCCTGGTCGAGGTCGCTCGGTCAACCCATGCACTCGCCGCCTGGTGGTGGAGCTGCCTAGGAGCATCGGGGAAGGGCTGTTGGATTGGTGCCTTAAGGCGGATACCTGTATCCCCTTATCTGTTGGCCTGGTCGGATTCGGGCCGGTTTGCTATGAAACTCCTCATCATGGACCTTTTCCGAGTCGATCGACTCTGATTCCGAGGAGACTCGCGATGGATCGCCGACGTTTGCTCGCCTGCTTGATCGTGATCATGGGCATCATCGCGCGACCGATCGCCAGCCGGGCCGGTGATCAGGAATGGGTCGGCAAACGTGTCATCCTGAGGCTCGACGCCAGGCCCGTTACCCCAAGAGGCGATTTCATGGGGGCCGATCTCCATGAGCTGTTCCTCGTCAAGGGGGTGGTGGCTGACGGGCTTCGCCTTGAGAGCGGGAGGGATCCATCGATCACGGGAGTGATCCCGTCCCAGGAGGTCGTGGCCAACGACAAGGCGGTCGACTACTACACCGAGGTGATCAAGGCCGACCCCAAGAACGCCGTCGCATACGCCCTACGCGGCACCCATCGTGACGATGACCGTAAGGCTCCAGACGCCGCGCTCGCGGATTTCAACGAGGCGATTCGACTTGCTCCGGGCGACTACCGATTCCATGCGGCTCGAGGTGATTCCTGGCTCAAGCGGGGCGAATTCGACAAGGCGGTCGTCGACTTCAGTGAGTCGATCCGGCTCAACCCCGAGTATGCGGAGACCTACTGGCATCGGGCCGTGGCTCGGCTCGCGATGAAGAACTATGACCAAACCCTCGTCGACGTGAACGAGTCGATTCGACTCAATCCCCGCGACATTCAGGCCATCGGATTGCGTGCCCTAGTTTGGATAGCCTCGAAGAAATACGACCAGGCCCTCGCGGACCTTGACGAGGCCATCCGGATCGAGCCACGCTACGCCGAGACTTTTTACACTCGGGCAGGTCTCCTCTCTTACTTGAAGAAAACCGAGCAGTCCCTCGCTAGTATCGACGAGGCCATTCGCCTCGATCCGCGCGAATTCCAGTATCACCTGGGCCGGGGCTGGACTCTGGTTCAGATGAACCGGATCGACCAGGCTGTCGCCAGCTTCAACGAGGCGATCCGACTCGTGCCCACCGATCCGCGGGGCTACTCGTTCAGGGCGTGCGCCTGGCTGGCCAATAAAAAATGCGACGAGGCCATGACTGACCTGAGCGAATCAATTCGCCTCAAGCCCAAGAACCCCTGGGCGTATTCCCTGAGAGGATCCGTCTGGGCGACGAAGAACGAACTCGATAAGGCCATCGCCGATTGGAACGAGGCGATTCGATTGGATCCCAAGGTCGCCGATTACCACCTCCGCCGAGGGACGGCGTGGGCCATGAAGGGGAATGACGACAAGGCGATCGCCGATTTCAACGAGACAATCCGCCTCGATCCCAAGAACGTCTGTGCCCATATCCGCCGCGGCAAGGTCTGGATCAAGCAGGAAAAGTGGGGTCCGGCGATCGAGGATCTCACGGAGTCGATTCGGCTCGCCCCCACGAACGCCAAGGCCTATTCCTTACGTGCCCAGGCCCTGACCCTCTCGGGTCAGCCCGAAAGAGCCCTTGCGGACAACGAAAAGGCGGCAAGCCTGAAGGGCTCGACGACTGACAACTCGCGAACCTCGGAGCCGAACAGGTGGGTTTACGATCCTACTCAACTGCTTTCCTATCTGACTCCCGATCGATCCGGCTCTACATCCCAGGACGAGAAAAAGGCCTTTCCTACCTACGAGGAACAAACAGCACCGTGGGATCCGTCGGTCGTCAAGGCCCGGATGAAGCCAGGGACGGAGGTTTCGGGCAGAGTGCCTGAGAAGTCGACCAAGTCATCCCCAGCGTCCGCTGAGCTCGTTCAGGAGCGACTGCTTCAGGGAACCCGTTGGCTTGCGCAGGGGGATTATAAGAAGGCAGAAACCAACTTCGAAGCGGCCATCGCACTCGACCGCAAGAACGTGATGGCCTGGATTTATAAAGGGAAGTCGGGCCTTCCGAGTTATGGCGACTCCTGGGCGATCGCGGATTTCAACGAGGCGATTCGGCTCGACCCGAGGAATGTCGAGGCCCGCTTAGAGCGCGGGACCGCTTGGTCCAGGTTGGGGGATCGTGAGAGGGCGGCAGCCGACCTTGACGAGGCCGTCCGGCTCGAGCCCAAGAGCGCGAGGACGTTTCTCGCGAGGGCCAAGGCCCGGTCGATCATGCACGAAACCGACAAGGCGATCGCGGATTTCGATGACGCGATCCGTCTGGACGCGAGCAACGTCGATGCCCACCTTTCCCGCGGCGGGCTCCATGAAACCAAAGGGGATTTCGCCAAGGCGATCGCGGATTATGACGAGGCCGTCCGCCTCGAGCCCAAGAATGGGCGGGCGCGTTGCATTCGTGGAGACGCCTGGGCACACCAAGGCGACAAGGACAAGGCTCTCGCGGATCTGTCCGAGGCCATCCGACTCGCTCCGAGTGATCCCGCGGCTTATGTCAAGCGAGCAACCCTCTGGTGCCGTCCCGACGACTACGCCAAGGTCAGAGACGACCTCGATCGGGCGGTGGAGCTCAAGCCAGAATCCTCGGAAGCCTTTGCTCGCCACGCTTGGCTCCTGGCGACGTGCCCCAATCCCCTTTATCGGGATGGGCCCAAGGCCGTCATCTCAGCGAATCGGGCCTGCGAACTGTCGGACTTCGAGGTCGCCAACCACCTCGACACCCTCGCCGCGGCCTTTGCCGAGGCGGGCGACTTTGACTCCGCGATCCTCTGGCAGAGCCGGGCTATCGAAATGGTCGCGGATGACAAGACTCGGGCGGGCGAATTCCAGTCGCGGCTCAAACTCTATCAAGCGAAAAAGCCCTATCGCGACCCGAAGTAAGCCCGGTAAGCTCCCCTATTCGAAAAACCGACCGAGGACCACACGGAAACCCTCAAGAGCACCCGGCAACGCCAGTTCATCGCTCGCGGTCAGGCTCCGGGGAGGGTCGTCGGACGTGAAAACGTGGCCGGTTTCGGCGTCGGGGTCGAGAACCACGACCGCGAGCACGCCCGCCTTCAGATATTCGTTGACTTTGTCGTGGATTTCTCGCCAGCGATCGCTGGGTGATCGGACCTCAACGACGAGCTCGGGAATCTCGGGACCGAGCTTGGCGGGCAGGGGACCTCTTGGGAGCCGGGCGAAACTATAGTACGCGACGTCAGCACCACGAACCGTATCCGGCCCGTGCTCGGTGATCACCCCCGAGTCGTTGCTCATCACGCGGCCAAGGTCACGCGATTTAACGAACTCGCGAAGGATTCCCCCGACGTTCAGGCAAATGTATCCATGCTTCGGACTGGGGACCGGCATGGTGACAATCCGCCCTCGAACGAGTTCGTGGGGAAGGCCGGGATCGGGAAGGTTGGCGAATTCCTCGGCGGTCAAAAGCGGGGTCGTGGTCGCGGAGA
>JAKBAP010000510.1 GCA_021808995.1 Planctomycetota bacterium
GTCCCTCCGCGTGGGTGTCGGGGCCGGCCAGGATCTCGTCGGATTCGGGGGCGGGCAGGCGGCCGGATTTCAGCCGGCTCGGGTCGATCGACGACTGATCCATGGGCCACGAGATCAGCCTGGGCCTGAGCTTGACCTCCAGCGCGGCCGCCAGCTTGGCCTGGGTCAGCGCGAGCCCCTTCAGGATCGCCTCGCCACGCTCGCCAGCGGGGAGCATCCGCGAGGGTGTGGCGATCGACGAGACGGTGATGTAGCCCTCGCGCCCGGGAATGGACTTGTAGCCGTTGACAAGCATCTCAAGACGTCCTCGATTCAGCGGTGCCTCGGACTTGCCCTGCTCGTCGGCTCGGGGCCCGATCAGCACCATCCCCGAGGCCCAAGGCGCGCTCGGATCAAGCCTGGCCCGCGCGGAAAACGCCCACGACATCCCGCTCAACCCAAGCGCCGCCACGCCCAGCCACGAAATCATTCGCATGATCCCACCTCACTCGGACGGCCCCCGCGAATCTCCGCTTACGACAGTTGTCGATGATAAGCCAAGCGGGGATCCGCCGCCATGGGTCGCCGGTTCAATTCGCCAGCCAGTAACACGCCAGGGGGGCGGGGATCTTGAGCACCTTGGCCGCGAGCGGTTCGCGCTCGCGACCGCGATGGGCCGAGGTGAGCCCCATGACGCCGAAATCATCCCAACGCTGGGTGATCACATAGCCATGTTCGAGCCCGCGTTCCTCGAGAAACAGGCGCAGGCCCTTGATCTTGGCGGCGGTGACGCTGATCCCTTGGTATTTGACCTCGAAGGGGATGAGCCGAGCGCCCATCTCGACGATCACGTCGACTTCGTGATCCGCGTGCTTGCGGTCTCGCCAGTAGGAAAACGTGGGGGTTTCGGCGTAATAGCGGGTGACCAGGTGCTTGAAAAACGCGGTTTCGACGGCCGTGCCCAGGCGGTCGGGCTGCTCGAGCAGGCGGCGGCCCAGGAGCAAGACCGCCCCGGCGATCGCCGCGTCGGCCAGATAGACCTTCTCGCGCCCGCGCAGGATCTCCTTGCCATAGCCAAGGGGCTTGAGCCGATAGACCAGGTGGGTGGCCTCGAGGATGTCGAGAAAGGCGGCGGCTGACTGGCGGTTGACCCCGTCCATCTGGCGGGCGAGCGTGGTCAGGTCGAGAATCCCTCCGTCGTGGTAGCAGAGATAGAGAAACAGCTTTTCGACCTCGATCACGCGCCTGACGTTGAAAAGGGGGGTCAGGTCGCGTTTCAGGACCTTATCGACGATATCCTCGCGCAAGAGCCGCTGGCAGCGGGTGAGATCCTGGGCCAGGGCCGGCTCGGGAAAGCCCCCGCGGAGCAAATAGTCATGAAAGTGGACGGTCAGAGCCTGAGCTTGGATGGCGACCCTGGCGAAATCGGCGTTCGACCAGTCGAAGAGCGGGAGCAGCGATTGGCTGGCGGGCAGGTTTGGGGGCTCGATGCGTTTGAGCCGTAAGAATTCCCGAAACGAGAGGGTGGCGAGTGGGATGGTTTCCCAGCGCCCGACGCCGGCCTCGCTGGCGGCGTCGCGGAGTGGGATGGCCGAGCCGGTCACGGCGATCCGGGATCCGCGCTCGAAATCGACGCGATGCTTGAGCCAGGTTTGCCAGTCGTTGAGGTATTGGATCTCGTCCAGGAACAGAACTCGGCGCTCGCGGGGGTCGGGTTGGTAGAGGGCGTCCCAGGCGTCGAGGGTCTGTTTCACGCCGGCGAGTTTGAGAATGGGGTGGTCGAAGGTCGCGTAGAGGATGTTTCGAGGGGGATATCCCTCGCGTACCAGCCGACGGATTGCCTGGCGATAGAGGGTGGTCTTTCCGGTCTGTCGCGCGCCTGTCAGGACCAGGGCCCGCGTCCTGACCTTATCCTGGACCCACTCCCAGACCGGGACAAACGCCGACCGCTCCCAATCCGGCAGATCGCCCAAGGGCTGGCCGACCCACCAGGGGTTGAACTCTTGAAGAACCGAATAAAGCTCGGTCTGCGGGATCTCCATCAACCCAATTTACACGATTTAAGCCAATCATGCCATGCTTAAATCGAGTCAATAAGCAATCTTGGCTCGTCTTCGCGCGTTTGGTTCGGCTCATTGGGCCAGAGACATCGATTCCTCAAAGGAATGGCGCTGGTCACGGGTCGACCTCGGCCAGGATGTCCTCGCGGCGGGCTTCCTCGGTGTAGAACAACGCCGCCTTCCGCAGCGCGGCCGCCGTCTTGGGCCAATCGATCTGGCAGGTTTCGGCGAATTGGGCGTAACGCTTCGAGAGCTCCCGCTCTTGCGCGCCGCCTTCGTTCATCGCCTTGGAATACATGCCCCGCTCGTTGATGAGGCCAATGCCAAGGCCATCGAGAAGCTTATCGGTTCCGACCTCCTCGAGCACGTCGCGCACGGGGACGCAGGGCCAGCCGCCATCGTCGGGATCCACGGTCGCGTGGGCAAGCATTTCGCCGATCAGCGAATCGCAGATCTCAAGCCGGCCCTGAACCTGGGCCAGGGTCCGCGCTTTCTTGATCCAGTCGATCAGAATGTCGAAGTCGATCGTCGTGCCGTTCGAGCCGGGTATCAAGGTCCAGGAACGGAGGAGCGTATAGGCATTGACGGCGCGGCGCGTTTCTGATTCGGTCGCCGGTGCGGCTTTATTCATGGGATCGCTCTGCGAGCGAAAAGCGAGAGCAATCACCTCGACGAAGAGCTCGGGATGGTCTCGGAGACGTTGGTGGAGCGCCCTCGGCGACGTCAATTGTCCGCTGAGGATTTCGAGATGATTCCATTCGAGAATCCCAAGCCGATCCAGATCGAGATCTGGGTTTCCTGGTTCCAGTCGCCGGTGCAGCTCCTTGAAAGCGAGAGCCTCGACATGGCCTCCGGGCTGAGCCGAATCGGTTTTTCCCGCCACCTCGAGTGCGTCCATGAGCAGGCTTGATTCCACGGAGTTTTCCTGGTGAATCGCCGCCAGCAAAACAAGGATCGCGGCTTGCCCTCGTTTACGGTCGATGAGCCTCTGGGCGGCGTACCGGGCATCGTCGCCATTCTTTCCGGTGGTCGAAGTCGTGGCTTGATCCCAATACCGCTCGGCGACCTCGCGTCCCATTCGATCGGCGAAATTCCACGTCTCGCGCTCGAACGGCAGAATGTCGAGAAACCGTGCAATGGATTCGGGCGGCCAACTCGCCACGTTCAGCCGATCGACCCATTCCCAGCCGCCCTTCTGGAACGTTTTCCATGTGTATCCGCGGGCGAATCGAGCCAATTTTTGGTCGGGCGAGACCAGGAACGACGGCAGGATCTCGGCTTCGGCTGCCCCGATTTCCGCGAGCACCTGGCCGACCACCTCGGGAGCCTCGGCCGCCTCGACGAGGCGGAGCACGCCAGGCCAGGAGTCGCACTCGAGGATTTCGCGGAGCCGGTTGCGACGCTGCTTGTCGAGATCGATTCTTTGTTGCTCTTCCATGGCCTGCCAGGGACTCTTGAAGAGCCACGCACTTTGTCGCGCGACATCCCGTGGCTCAAATTGCTCTCGAAGCTTTTCCAGCCGCCCGTGGACATCTTCAACGAGTCCCCCGCGATTCAACTCCCGAAACCGACGATCCTCGGCCTCCTTCTCCCGCAGGGCATCGGCGAT
>JAKBAP010000058.1 GCA_021808995.1 Planctomycetota bacterium
ATCCCCGGATCGACCCCGCCGGCCCTCGATGGTTCCTGGTCCCCTTCTACTGGCGCGAGGGACGCCGCCTAGAGGCCAGGCGGATGATCAAAACAAGCTGGGATGAAATTCTTTTCACACGCCAAGGAACCCTGGACCAGGCGGTCAAGCTGGTCCGAATGCACATGGAATGGAGCCTGAGCCCCCCCTCGATCGAGGAGACTGGCGGCTTTCTGGAGCAGGCGGCGGCGCGGGCGCCGGACGACCCTCGGGTCTGGCTCGGCAAGGCGAACCTGGCGATTCGCGCGGGCTCGCTTGCCGAAGCCGCTCGATGGATCGACGCCACTCTGAAGCGCGAGCCCGAGGACGCCCCCGCGTGGCGGGCGCGCCTCGATTGGGCGGTTGCCAGTGGCAAGCTCCCCGAGGCTCGGGTCGCGATGGATCATCTTTCCACCGATTGGGCGACCCCCGTCTTGATCCCGGCTCTCACGGCCTGGTTCGCGGCTCAAAATGGCGACCTCTCGACCGAGAAGCACGCGCTCGAAACACTGCTCGCCAACGATCCCAATCAGCCTGTCGTCCTCGATCGGCTCGCCGTCTTGGGAGGCTCGAAGGCCGGGACATCCCGTCGGCTCGAGCTGGGACGCATGATGGCCCGTTATCAACGTCTGTTCGACCGCGACCAACCGGGACGGGACGCCCCCGAGCTCGCGAGCATCGCCGAGCATCTTGGCCGATGGTTCGAGGCCAGGGCCTTCTGGGCCATTGCCCAGGCGACTGGTTGGTCAGTCCCAAACCTGGATGGCGCGATCGCGCGACTCAAGGCACGCGATACCTTCCAAACCAACCCCGATAAAAGCGCGAGGACGCTCGCCGATTTGATCGCGCCGGTCGTCGCGGGCAAGCCAACGCCGAGCTCACGGGCGAATGCCCGGGCCGCGGCCGAGGTGATTCTGAACGAATGATCCATCACCAGACCCGACATCCTTTGATAAAGGTTTTCGTGATGTTAAGCGATTGATGAATCCCCTTGAAACGGTCACGAGGCGGTTGCAATCCAGGTCGGGATTGACCAAGATCGGAGACGCGAGCAGGTCCGGAGCATCATTTCCGCCGGCCGCTCTCAGGGATGAGCCGCGTATGGCCGGGCGCGAAGGCCTGTTGTTTCCTGGAATCTCCCACGCCTGGTCAAGCGTGGGCCGGTCGAAATCGAGAGCGAACGGACGATTCTCGCGGCGTTGAGACGTTTTCTAGGATGGGTTCGAGACAGCCCCGGTCGCCTGCCGACACGCTTGACGCGGGCCGGCCGCCGCCTCGCACCGAGACAGTCAACAAGGAGATGGCACCCATGCGCAAGACTTTGTTTCCGCTGTTCGCGGCCGCCCTTCTGGCCATGCCCGCCCTGGCGGGTCCTGGTAAGTACAACAAGGCTGTCGCCCCCGGCGACAAGGCCCCCGATTTCGCGGGGCTTCCCGCCGTCATGGGAGACAAGGACCTGACCCTGAGCCTGGCCGATCTCAAGGAGGACGTGGTCGTGATCGCCTTCATGGCCAACCACTGCCCCTACGTGACCAAGGTCGAGGATCGAGTGATCGATCTGGCCAACCACTTCAAGGACCAGAGTGTCCGGGTCGTGGCCGTCTGCGTGACCCCGCCCGCCGAGTACGCCCCCGAGGGCTACAGTAAGGAATACTGCGAGCAAGACACCCTCTCCAGGATCCGCGACCGGGCCAAGCAAAAAAACTACACCTTCGCCTACGGACGTGACGACAGCCAGAAGATCGGGCGCGACTACGGCGTGGTCGCCACGCCGACCTTCTTCGTTCTCGACAAGGAACGCAAGATCTGCTACATGGGCTCGCTCGATGACAATATCGACGACGAGGCCAAGGCGACCAAGCCCTACGTCCGCGACGCCGTCCAGCGATTGCTCGCCGGAAAGCCGGTCGAAATCGAGGAAACCCGCGCCACGGGCTGCGGCATCGGCTATCGCAAGAGCGGGGAATAATCCGTCAAGAACGAGCCGCCCCGAGCCCGCGCGCCGGCCGCCAACCCGCGGTCGGCGCGCGATTCGAGCCCGCTTGGGATCCCTCAGACGAGACCGGTCAAGACTCCGTCGTCACAGTAGCGGGGATTGCCGAATTCCTGGATCGGACAACCCATCCCATTGGCGAGCGCGATCAACAGCCGATTGTGCGCGACGTGCTTGTATTTCAGCGACCGCCCCATCTTGAAATCGAGCCCGCCCCCCACCAACACGAAAGGGATGTCGTTGAGGGTGTGTGAATTACCCTTACCCAGTTCGTTGGTCCAGACGATCAGGGTATTGTCGAGCAGGCTGCCCCCTCCGCCAGGCTCGGGGGTCTCGGCCAGCCGTTTCGCGAGATAGGCGAGCTGTTCGCAAAACCATTTGTTGATCCTGGTCAGCTTGTCTTGGGATTTCTCGTCGCTATCGGGGTTGTGCGAGAGTTCGTGATGCCCCTCCTCGACTCCGACCCAGCGCATCCGAGCGCCTCCCACCGAATTGGTGTACTGTAAGGTCGCCACCCGGGAAAAATCCGCGGCGAACCCGCTCACCATCAGGTCGATCTGCATCCGGCTGAGCTTGGGCATGTCGGCGTTTTGATGCTTGAGCCCGGGCTCGATCTCCGGTATCGCGTGCCCAATCCCTTGCCCCTGGCCGCTCTTGAGCTCTTGTTCCATCTCGCGGACAAAGCTCGCGTGCTCCTCGATCAGCCTGCGATCGTCCGAGCTCACGTGGGCACCGATCCGCTTGAGGTCATCCTTGAGGTCGTCCAGGATGCTCTTCAAGGCCTCCTGGTCCTTGGCCTGGCCGTAGAGCTTGCGAAACATCTGGTAGGGGTCGTCGATCGGGGCGATGGGCTTGTTGGCCCCCGCGTAGACCATCCGGCTCCAGGTGTCCGCGCGCTCGGGAACCATCACGCCGAATTCCAGCGAGCCAAATCGCGTCCGCGAATCCGCGCGGGCTTGAAGATGGTTCTTGATCTCCTGATCGATCGAGATCCCCTTGGCCCAGCCCGCCGGCGTGTCCGAACCCCCCTGAATGTTGCCCGGGAATAGCTCGATCCCGGTCAAGAGACAGCCCATCCCACGCATGTGGTTGTCGCCATCGCCGCGGACCTTGTCGCAGAGCCCACGCAAGATCAGCGTTTGCTTCCGGAACGGCTCGAGCGGCTTCAGACTCTCCTTCAGCGTGAAATTGGCCCCCTCTTCGTCTGGCCAAAACGTCTTGGGAATGACGCCGTTAGGGCTAAAGATGATCACCAGCCGCTGTTTTCGAGCCCGCGAGTTGGCGAAGCCCAGGCTGGGTAGATTGAGCACGAAGGGCAAGGCGGCCACGCTCGCGCCCAGGCCATGGAGGAATTCACGACGGTTGCGGTACTGGGCCATTGCGTTCGCTCCCTGGGGGGGCTTGAAAAAACGGGCGAGCGGCGGGGAACCCTGATCTTACGCCCTGGGACCCCGTGGGGTCAAAGCCGAGGTCGCCATGATCTCGACGACGAGCCGTGTGATGTTAAATTCGCGAGACGCGAACGAATGTGCCAGCACCGCCGGCGTCTCCGGGCCAAAGGCACGAATCGGCTGCTGCACCAGCGCGTGAAACAACTGCGACACAAACGCCAGCCGCGTCTCCTCGCCTCGCGAAAGAAACGCCGCCAGACCCGGAACGCCATCAAACGTGGCCGTCTCGCCCGAGCGTGTTTCGTATCGCCCCTGGGCGTTGATCGGCTTGCCTTTCTCGTCCTGACGATATCGACCGATGGCGTCGAAATGTTCGAGCGCGAACCCGAGCGGATTGATCATCCCATGGCAGGTCACGCAGGCCTGGGGTTTCGTTTGCAGGGTGACGCGCTCGCGGGTCGTCAGGCTCGGATGCAGGTCGGGTGCCAACGGCGCGACCGCCTCGGGAGGAGGCATCAGCACCCGACCCAGGAGCCCGCGAGCCAGAAACACGCCGCGATGGATCGGCGATGTCGTGGCCGTATAGGCAAAGCTCGACATCAAATAGGGATGCGAAAGCACCCCCGAA
Source organism: Planctomycetota bacterium (assembly GCA_021808995.1). GTDB lineage: Bacteria > Planctomycetota > Planctomycetia > Isosphaerales > Isosphaeraceae > JAKBAP01. Next base: position 4,031 of record JAKBAP010000058.1, read on the forward strand.
CGCTTCTGGGGATCGATCACGACGGGTTCAAAGGAGGCGTCGGAACCAAGCCCCCCACCGTAAATTCGCGACAGCCGACCATTCAGATAGACGCGATCGGAATTGAGCAACCGGCGAAAATCCGCCTCCGGACTCGCGATCACGTCGTCGAGAAACAGCACCAGCGAGGTCCGCAGGTCGGCGACGACCGCCTCGTCAAAACCAGGAAAGAGCTTGGGGTCCTTGGCGATCTCGGGGGGCTGGTCGACCTTGAGCCAGCGCAACAGAAACAACCGTAGCTTGGCCCGAGCGCGTGGGTCCTTGACCATTCGCTCGGCCTGGGCGGCGATCTGTTCGCGGGTCTTGAGCCGGCCCGCCGCCGCCTCCGCGAGCAGGACCGCGTCGGGAAGCGAATCCCACAGCCCAAACGACAGCCGAGAAGCCGCGTCATAACCGTCGGGAACAGGCGAGCCAGCCTCGCGATACAAAAACCGAGGCGACTTGAGAACGAGCAACACAACCTGCTTCACCGCCGTCTCGAGCTCGCGAGCCCCCTGGAACCGCCGCGTCACGAAGAGAGCCTTTTGCTCGGGCGTGAGGGGCCGCCGAAACGCGCGCTCGGCGAATCTCTCGCAAAACGTCCGGACCTTGACCTCGCGATCGGGTCCGCTTTCGGGCGCTTCCGCCAGCTCCTTCAAGTGAGAGGCCGTGAAGTCCGCGATCTCAATCGCCGCCTCGGTCGTCGCCTGGTCCCAGGCCTTTGAGATCGACGTCCCGCGTTCATAGCCCATACTCCGGTCGTCGGGAGGAAACGGCGTCGAAAGGACAAACGTCTCCGGGGGCCGAGTGAGCGACAACCGGCGAGCGGGGATCACCTCGAGCGCGCCCCCAGGTGGTTTCCAGAGGAGCGAGATCGACGCCGATTTTTCTCGAGAGCGGAAAAACTCTAGCCGAAGCGGGTATCGCCGACCACCGAGCAGCCGGATCGAGGCCCGATAGTCCGTCTGGTCGCCCGATTTCACCCCCGCGTCGATCAGGGCCCGCGATTGATCGTTGACCCAGAGCCGCGCCGCGTTTTCCGTGTGGATGACAAACTCATACTCTCCGGTCTCGACCGCCTCTACCGAGCCCTTCCAGGTCGCGTCAAAGTCTTGTGAGAATCCCCGGAACGATGAGAGCGGCACAAACAACACCGGCGCGGTCGCCCAGCGTTTCGACACTTCAAAAAGCTCTCGCTGGGCGGGAATCGGGCTCAAGGGACCAAAGTCAAATCGAACCTCGCGATCGACGCGATCGATCGAATCGTCCTTGCCCTTGGCTCGACGCCGGCCGCCACCCCGGCGACCGTAAACGGCCGCCAACCCACGCCCCTCGTCGGGTTTGTTCGATTCGCGAAACGACCCGATCAAGTCGGCCGCCACCTCGCGATACTGCCGCACCGTCAGGCGAGCGAGCTCGATTCGGGGCAATTCCCCCTTTAACCGCGCCTGTGCCGTCCTTGAGTAAAACGATTCGTGGATGTACGCGGCGACTTTCTCGGCGTCCGCTCCCACGCATTCCCCAGGCGCGTCCTCTGGCATGGTCTTGGCGATCAACCGCGCCAAGGCGGCCGCCGACCGATCACCGGCCAGGAGCCGGGGATAATGATCCGGCGACCCCTCGCCCGACGCTCCATGACACGACGCGCATTTGCGCTGATAAATCTCAGCCCCAGTCACGCCCGCGTCGCCGGCCTGGGTCGAACCCGATACAAGGTAAATCGCCATCCCGAGCGCATGGGCCGTCGCAAGCCGGGCGATCTTATCCTGGAGCTTCATGGCGGGCTCAAAATCCAGGGTCTGGCCGGCTGGTTCCATTCGCGCTGTAGGGGGAGCGAAAGGACCAGCCGAGGAATGATGTTCAGATCCGACGACGAAGGCCGCTTCGTCAGACAAATCCTCATTTTCACCCATGATATGCCCATCACCCTCACCGGGCAAGTCGCGAGCTCACTTCCGCCTTGATCATCTCGGGTCCAACGGGGAGTTGGGCCGAGCCACGACCTCGAGAAAGCGGCATGGCCACCGGGGATTGGCCCTCGCGAAGACGGTACGCGGAGTCGGCCTTGAGGTCCTTGTGGTGGTCCACGCGGCCCGAGGGCCAGTGGATCTCGACGGTTTCGACAGCCAGAGCCTCGCCCAGGCCGAAATGCAGCCGATCGTCACACGACGACAGAAAGCTGCCTCCGCCGAATCGGACCGCGGTCTGGCCGTGCCCTCCGGCGGTCACAATCACGCGAGCGCCGACAGCGTCGCGGTTGGAGGCTGGAGACGCCCCCTCGAGCTTGAAGGTGATCGCATGGCCGACGGGCCCCTGGTTGTGGAAATACGCGAGGGGCGTCCCCTCGGAAACGATCATGAGGTCGAGCCGGCCATCGTTATCGAGGTCTCCGACGGCGAGCCCGCGACCCAGCCGGGGCGTGCTCCAGCAATCACCCGCTCGCCCGGTCACGTCGACCAGGCGGGGGCCAGGTCGGCCCAGCAAAAGCTGCGCGGGCATCGCGTAAGGGACGTTGGGAGAGAGGTCGTTGACGTGGCCGTTGGCGGTGGCCAGATCGAGCCGACCGTCGTTGTCGGCGTCGAAAAAACTCGTGCCAAAGCCAAGCAAATAGCGGGTCGGAGCCGCCAGGCCGATCGCCGTGGTGCGGTCGATGAATTGGCCCGAGCCCAGGTTTTGATAGTACGTGGTCGATTCGCCGTAAAAATTGGTGACGGCCAGGTCGATCATGCCGTCACCGTTCAGGTCGCCGCAGGCGACGCCCATGCCGGCCAGGTAACCCCCCTCGGCGTTGGCGGCCAGGCCGGACTCCCAGGCGGTTTCCTTGAACTTCAGATTCCCCTGATTGCGAAAGAGATAATTGGCCGTGAGATCGTTGGCGACGAAGAGGTCGACACGGCCGTCCTGGTCAAGGTCGGCGGCGACGACGCCAAGGCCCCGGCCTTCGCGGTCGGCGGCGCGGACGCCGGATTCCTCCGACACATCCGTGAAGCGCCCGCCGTCGTTGCGAAACAGATGGTCGGGGGTCGCGTCGAAGACGCGGGGGCCGCAATAGCTATTCTCGCCGGATTTGCTGGGATGCGGGCAGGGAGGCGAGGTCTGGGGATCCCAGGCCGAGTAATGACAGACGTAAAGATCGAGGTCGCCGTCGCCATCGAGATCGGCGAGGGCCGACGAGGTCGGCCAATCGCGATCGCCGTCCAGGCCGGCCTTGGCGGTGGCGTCCTCGAAGGTGCCGTCACCGCGATTACGATATAGAGCGTAAGAGCGCCAGCGGGCAACGAAAAGATCCGGGCGACCATCGTTATCGTAATCACCCACGGAGACGCCATGACCGTAGCCGCCTGGGAACGCGCTTAAACCCGAGCGGGCGGTGGTGTCCTCGAATGTCCCGTCGCCTCGATTTCGAAATAGCCGGTCGCGTTGGTTGGTCGTCTTGGGACGAGAGTCATTCGACAACGAACCACCACCGACGGCGTAGACATCAAGCCAGCCGTCGCCGTCGTAATCAATCAGGCCGACGCCGCCCCCCATGGTTTCGGGCATTCTTCGCAGGGGGGTGGGGTCGTTGTCGTACGTGAATACCAGGCCGGCGCTCGTGGCGTCGTCGCGAAAAACCGGGACCGCGGCCAGGTCCCGCGAACGATCCCGGCGAGAGTCGACCCGCGCGACCAGGTCCTTGAGGACATCGGCCAGGGAACCCGACGTGAATCCGGCGACGAGGTCGTCGCCGGCCAGGTCGGCGTCGACCTTGGCGAGCGCCGCCTGCGTGCTCTTGATCCGGGCCAAGGCTTCTCGGGCCTGGGCACCCATTCGATTTTGACCCGCCGCGAGCCCCCACCAGCCCCGCGCCTCGAAGAATCGCCCGAGCGTTTCCGCGAGCCGACCGAGCTCGTCGAAGCCTCCGGTGGGGACGCCAGCGTTGAGGATTTTACGATAGGTTTCGGTCGCCTGGTCGAGCTCGGCCTTGCGGGCACGGACACGGATCACTTCGTCTCCGCGGCCCGCGCGAACCGCCAGCTCGGTCAGCCGGGCGAGCACCTTGGTATCGCCCGGAGTGTAGGCGGCGAGTCGCCTGAGCGCCCTCTCCTCGGCCGCGCGATCAGCCAGCCGGGCCGCCAGCCAGGCACGGAGATTGAGGATCTGCTCGATCTCGAGGGAAGCGGCGGGAAGGTGCTTCATGGCCTCCACGGCCTCGGGAACACGATCGGTGGCCACGGCCCAATCAAGGCGGGCTTGCCAGACAAGAGGATCGTCGGGACGCCTCGCCAGGCATTTCCTCAGCCAGGTATCGGCCTCGTCAAATCGAGCGGTGTGAAGCGCGAGGGAGGCAAGACCCAGCCAGACCCGGTCATCCTCGGGGGCGGACGCGTGATCCTTGTCGAGACGGGTACGAAGCGCCCCCACGGCGTAGGACCGGGTCTCGTCAAGCAGCCAGTGCTGGCGCAAAAGATCGGCGGGGTCGGAGGCTCGGTTGAAATCGGTCTCGATCGCGCGCTTGAGGTGGTCGGTCTGGCCCGTGAAAAGTTCGATCTGACGGAGCATGATTCGGTGCAAATCCTGGGCCGGGCTGCCTCGGGGAAACCGAACTCGCTCGAGCGTCTCGAGCGCCGTCGCCAGTCGACCTTGATCCATGGCCAATCGCGAACGCCTCAAGATCGCGTTGGCGTATCGCGATGAGTCTGGCGGAATTCGTCCCCAGATTTCCAGCGCGGAGTCAATTCGTCCCTGGGCTTCGTCACAGGCGGCTTGCCAGTAATCGGTCTCGACACCGCCAAGACCCAGGCGATGAAGGCGCTCGATCCGAGCCCGCGCGGAGTCGACACGGGCGCTTTTGAGCTCGCGCTCGATGCGTGATAACTCAGCCTGATACCATCCCCGAATGGCGACCGCGGCGAGCCCAAGTACGACCATGAGGCCAAGAACCAGCCCGAGCCGTCCGCCGCGACCCGGCTTGATCATGGACGGCGAGGCCGATCTAGCCGTCGGCTCGATCTCGATGGGTGGAATCGCCACGCTCGCTTGACGGACGAAAGAGCCCGCTCCATGAAGGTCGTGATCGTGCGTAACGAACCGAAGCTCAACCAGGGCGAGAACGGAACGAGCTTCGTGGGTGAGACCAGGGGCAGCGCGCGCGAGCGGGCGCGAGGGGTTGGCCCCGCGCCCGCCTTGGCGTGGTGTGAGTCTCGATCAATATTGATCGGCGCTCACGATATCGCCGTTGTCCTTGGTGCCGAGCATCCACCAGACATTGATGGCGAGCGAGCTTTTGATGAACTGGACATGGCCGTCGGCGAAGGTCACGTTCGCGCCACCAGGGTGCTGGCTGCTCACGTTGGAGATCTCGGCGTGGTCCATGTCGTAGTTGCCGCAGGAGCAGCCGTTACGGCAGGCGTTCCAGGGATACTGCTGCGAGCTGGGAGGGACGATGGTGTTGATGAGGGTCATGGCCTCGGCGCCCCAACCCCAATACCATCCGCGATTGACGCCGATGTTTGGCGCTCCACCGTAGGGACTGCCACCGGTGGTCGCGGTGTTCCAGCCCGTATTGCAGGCGTTCAAGGTGGCCATCGTCTGCGCGACGTTCGCGGAAGCGTCGAGGGTCCATGAGTAGCAGATGCCCGCGACACCGTTCCCACGATAGTTGGGCTTTGTCCCGCCGTTTCCGACCAGCGATTCGCCGAAGGCGACCGTGTTTGAACTGCCATCGGTGATGTCCCGAAGGCTATAGGACGTCTGGTAGGAGAAAACGCCCGTGGATTGGCTGGGATAGTTTTGCACGACACCGATCGAAGTGCCGATGCTGGCGCAATAGTTGTTAATGAACCCCGAGCGCCGACCCGAGTATGGGTCGGAAGGACAGAGAAATCCAGGAATCAACGTCAAAAAGGCGGTGTTCTGGAAATTCTGGCTGTTGCAAACCAGGGGATCGAACGCGAAATTGATCGCGTTGAAAACCGGGGTCGCTTCCAGGTAGGGGAGCATCAGGGCGTGGACGCTCCAGCCGTTCCACGTGACCTGGGCACTACAGCCATTGGCCGAGTTCCAGGTGTTGTTCGTCGCCGACACGCCCATCGGGAACGTGTCGTACGTCGAATGGTAATTGTGCATGGCCAACCCGATTTGCTTCAGGTTGTTGACGCACTGCGCCCGCCGGGCCGCTTCCCGAGCCGCCTGAACGGCGGGCAACAGAAGCGCGATCAAGACAGCGATGATGGCGATAACGACCAGCAATTCGATCAGGGTAAAACCGCGAGAAATCCTCGATCGCATAAACATTCCTCCCTTGACATGACAAACCAAGCCGAATGACATCGATAATAAAAACGATGTCGGACGAGACCGAACCACACAACCCAACATGATCCTTCCGACCCCCGGTATTCAGGGGACAGGAAAGACAAGGCGGGGTTATTTCTTTTTCGCCCCTCCCTTGAGGTGGTCTTGCTTGTACATATTCATCGAATCCTTGGCCTTTTCAGCCGGATCCGGAGCGTTTTCGACCTGGGCCATCTGGCCCTTGTCGTCGCTACAACCCACGACCGAGCCGAGCGAGAACGCCGCGGCGCAAAGGGTCAGCCCACTCACCAGGAAGCGACGACGCTCTTGAACAGGAAGATTCACTTCGGTGTTCCTCAAAAAAATGCGCGATACCCAGGGATCACGCAAGACCATGCTCCGCGGTCCCAGATCCCCCCAAAAGGAGAAATGGCCCGCTCGAGGCCGGTCAACGCCTGGATGATCGCAAAAAGCCCGCAAAGACCCGAGACAGCGAACATAACGATTTCATCGTTGCGTGAATCCCGTCAATCATCGAGCCAGCCTTGATAGATCTCAAGAGCGACCAAACGACCCTGAAGCGATCCACGACTTTCTATTTGCACGAAGAACCTAGTATAGCTATCCCTCGCCCCCATATCAAAGGGGATATCGGTCGAAATCGAGTCATTTTGTCGAAATCGCGGAGCAGGCCATGGCGAAAAGTCGGTGATCTTGCCGCTATCCTGGCGTCACGGCATCTGATACTCTGCGCGCGAAGCGGATTCATTCGTTGAGTGTTCTTGCTCGAACTCGTTTGAAATCAAGGGAGAACGACCGTGAACGCGGGCGATAGGAGCTCTTCGAGCGGGGAGCGTGATGATCATGGCACGGGGCCGAGACCTGGCGAAACCTCCCTTGGCTCCTCGAGCACGCGGGCAACTTGGATCCTGGGACTGGCCGGCGCGATGGCCGCCATCGTCTCGTGGGGCGTCGGCGAGGTCTTTTACGAGGTCATTCCCGCTCAACCGGTCCTCCAAAATATCTCGGGTAATCAGGTCATGATCCCCAACATGGCCACGGAACTTGTCGCCACCACGCGGAACGCGGCGCTCGCGTTTGGCATCTCGGGGCTCTGCCTGGCTGGCTTTCTTGGAGTCGCCGGGGGGATCGTCCAGGGCAAAACGGGGGTGATCGTCGGCGCGGGCCTGCTGGGGTCCGTCCTCGGCTTCGTGATTCCAGCCGCCGTCTGCCTCGCGATGTTACCTATGGTACTCCGAGCTCGATATCTCCAGTTTGAGTATGAATTGGCGATTTCTTTCGCCATGCATAGCGTGATTTGGGGTGTAATCGGTGCCTGCGCGGGGCTGATCGGCGCGATCGGCCTGGGTCGACCGGGGTTTATTGTGAAAGCGCTCCTCGCGGGGTTTTCGGGCGCGCTGGTGGGATCTTGGATTTACGGTTTTTTGGGGGGGGCGGTTTTCCCGATGGAGGAAACGAGTCTACCGGTGTCGAATGCCTGGTATACCCGGTTTTTGGCCCAACTCCTCTTGTCGGTCATGACGGCATCGTTCCTGGCTCTCGCCTCGCGGGCGAGTGGGCGGGAACAGGGGCGACCACCGGGAACCTTGCCCACGGGAGCCAATCCGTGAACGCCGCCACGAGCGACAAAATGACCTCGAGCGACCCGTTGCCCGAGGGGTGGCGATTGGCGTCCACCCGCGTCTTGATCGTGGCGTCCGCCTTGGTCGCGGCATTCCTCTCCTTTGGCATTGGCGAGGCGACCCATCGATGGTTTCGGCCGGAGTTGATTCTTCAGTCCGTAATTGGGTCGGCGAAGGCGATGTTACCGACGCTCGAGACGGACTACGCGGCCACGACCCGAAACGCGGCGGTGGCGTTTGCCGCGTTGGGGGCTTGCCTGGCTGGGGCGCTCGGGGTTGCCGGGGGTTGCTCGCGGAAATCGGTCCGAGGCGCTTTGGCGGGAGGAGTCGGCGGGCTCTTGTTGGGGGGGCTGTTGGGGGCTGGGATCTCGTTGGCCGTGATTCCATCGTTGTTGCGAGCGCGATATTTGTACTCGGAATATGAAATGATCATTGGCTTTGTCATCCATGGAGTGCCCTGGGCAGTGATCGGCGGCGCTTCCGGGGCGGCCTTTAGCCTGGGCCGGGGAGACGGACGAAGCCTAGGTCACTCGGTCCTCGCGGGGGTTTTTGGCGCGCTGATCGGTTCGATCGCCTTCGACATCCTTGGGGGCTTGTTTTTCGCGAGCGCCGAGATCGAGAATCCCATTTCCGAGACTCGATTGACCCGATTCCTGGCCCGGCTGATGGTCGGCATCGGCACGGCCCTTGGGCTCATGTTTTCCCTGAGCCCGCGTGGGCCAAAGCCGATCGCCGGCGAGCCTCCGATCGCCGCGTCGTGATCACGCCGGGCGTTTATAGCTCGTCAGGAGCGCGGCGTGGGTCTGGGTGCGTTGCTCGAGCAGCCGCATGGCCGGCTCGTCGAACGATTGAAATTCACGGGCGACGCGGCAGTTTTCGTCGACCTCCTGGGTGCTCGAGCAGCCAATGATCACCGTCGATACGCCTGGAAGGCTGAGGACATAGCCCATGGCGTCGCGGGGGGACATTCCCGCTCGGATCAAGACCCCGGCCGCGTAGACCTTCATGCCGATCGCCGCCATACCACGCCGGGCGGCCTCGGCGAGGACCGTGCGGGCGAACGACATGCGATGAATGTCGGCGGCGTTGACCGCCAGCAAGACCGAATCGAACTCGAATCGCGCCATCGCGTCGAGCAGGATCGCCGGATCGTGATGGCCGGTCAGCCCCAGGAACCGGACCAGGCCCTGTTCGCGGGCCTGAATCAGCGCCTCCAGGGCACCGCCGCGGCCAAGGATCGCCTTGAGATCTCCCGAAGTGCGCAGATCGTGTAGTTGCCAGAGGTCAAGATGGTCGGTACGCAGCCTCTTGAGGCTATGTTCGAGCAGCCGCAGCGAGCCGTCTCGCGTGCGGTCGTGGGTCTTGGAGGCCAGGAAAATCTCGCCTCTCCGCTCGCCCAGGGCGGCCCCATAATAATCGAGACTGCCGGCGTAGGCCGGCGCGGTGTCGCAATAATTGACCCCTTGATCGAGCGCTCGGTGGATGACGGCCGTCGCCTCGGCCTCGCGCCCGTGGGTGCGCAAGACCCCCTCGCCGCCCAGGGCGAAGATGGTCGCCTGGTATCCGGTCCGGCCGAGGGGGCGCTTGGGAATCGCGGGCCATCGGGGGCTGGTTGGGGGGGTCGCCTCGGGATTGATCGACATCGCTTGGGCGCTCCGGATTGATTCGCGGGTTAGCCGGTTCTTGGACCTTGGCCCTTCATCTTATTACGATGGGCGAGCGGCGGCGAACCCCCTGTGCCCTCGTATGAGACCAATCGACGTGACGCGATCCGCCGCTCGCCCAGGGTTTGGACGGCCTCGACTGATCCTGGCGGCCGTGGCCACCATCGTAATTGGTGGGGCCGTGGCAGGTCTCTGGAGTCATCGAGACGCGCGGCGAGTTCGCTCGATCGACACGGAGACAAGCGCGGGCTATGTGGGGGACCAGGCGTGTGCTCGCTGTCATTCCGACGTGGCGGCCCATTACCGCGGGCATCCCATGGGTCGGTCCCTGGCACCCGCGCGAGACACCTCGATTCCGGAGAATGCCTCTCAAGGTGAGCGGGTTTTATTCAAGGCTGGCGGGTTTGAGTATTCGGTCGCCGAGCGCGAAGGGGGGGTGTTTCATCAAGAGACTCGGCGCGATGTCTCGGGCCGGCTGGTCGCGCGGGTCGAGGGAAGGGTGGGCTACGTGCTGGGCTCGGGGCGTCGGGGGCTTTCATTTCTGATCGAGCGCGATGGTTTCTTAACGCAGTCGCCGATCAGTTGGTATACCCAGCGGGCCAAGTGGGATCTCTCGCCGGGTTACGAGCGGCGAAATGCCCACTTTGATCGGCCGGTGGGGGAATCGTGCCTTTACTGCCACGCGAACCACGCCAATCTTACACCGGGATCGGTGAATCATTACGAAACGCCGATCTTTCAGGGCCATGCCATCGGTTGCGAGCGCTGTCATGGGCCGGGGGAGGAACATTCCTCACGGCCATCGCGAGTCGATGGGCGAGACGACACGATCGTCAATCCGGCCAGGCTTGAGCCGTCCCTCCGCGACGCCGTCTGCGAACAGTGTCATCTGAGTGGCGCGAGACGGATCCCACGCCTGGGCCGGCGCGATCAGGATTTTCGGCCAGGGCAGCCGTTTCAGCGGTTCTGGACCGTCCTTGTGCCAGCCGAGGGGGCGGGGGGGGATCGCTTTGTCGGGCAGGTTGAGCAAATGCGTGAAAGCCGCTGCCATGCCGCGAGCCAGGGACGGCTGGGCTGCGTCTCGTGCCATGACCCCCATCAGTCACCCGAGCCCGGCGAACGTCAGGCGTTTTACCGCGATCGATGTCTGAATTGCCACGCTGACAAACCCTGCTCGCTCGCGAACGAGGTCCGGCTCAAGCAAGGGCCGGCCGATGATTGCGTCTCCTGCCACATGCCCCGTCAGCGAATCGTGGATGTCGTCCATGCCGCGACCACCGATCATCGCGTGCCTCGTTTCGCCTCGGGAAAGCCGACCGTGGAACCCCGCGCCACGAGCCCGTTGTTGGTCCCGTTTCACGCCTTTCTCATGAACGACCAGGAGCGCGCCGGGATCGATCGCGACCTGGGAATCGCGATTTGCCGCGATGGAATCGAGGGGGCCGCGCGGGCAATATCCAAGCTTGAGCCGGCGCTCAAGACGAATCACCATGACCCGGCCGGCTGGGAGGCGCACGCAATCGCGCTTGGCGAGCTGGGACGAAAGGGGGAATCGCTCGCGGCCTGGAGAGAGGCCGTCGCCCAGGCACCGATGAGCGAAACCGCGACCTCCGGAATGGCCGCGGCGGCCCAGGCGGTCGGAGACCGCGAGCTTGCCGTCGCGTCGTGGCGAAAGGCCGTCGCGATCGCGCCATTACGTTCGGAATATCGAGCCGGCCTCGCCTCGGCGCTCTTTGAAACCCGCGACTGGTCGGGCGCGGCGACGGAATCCAGGAGGGCCCTGGAATTGAATCCCGCCGATCTCGAGACCCGCCAGCTCTTGACCCGGTGCTTGCTCAGGCTCGGCGACCAGGCCGCGGCTCGGGAGCAATTCGGCGTCTTGCTCGATTTCGATCCCCCCGACCGCGCCGATCTGTTACGACGCTTTCCCACGCTCGCGCCGATCAGGTAAACCGCAAGGTAACGATCGAGCAATCGTCGACGAATTCCTCGCGCCCCTGGATCTCGCGGTCGTAAGCAATCAGGCTGTCCATCTTGGCCTCGGGAACCACGTCGTGCGGACCCTGGCGCATGTAGTCGAGGAAATCGTCGAAGGGCCACATCGTTTTGTCGATCCGCTCGATCTCATAAACTCCGTCGCTATAAAGATAAACCTTCGCGAAGGTATCGAGCGTGGTCGAGGCGGTCTCGAATTCCAGGTCCGAGACCGCGCCGATCATCGGGCCGCTGGCCTCCAGAACTCGCATCATCGCCTGGTCGGCCGTCGGGCCGGTCACTAAAAGAGCCGGGGGATGACCTCCACCGGAATAGTCGAGCTTGCGGGTTTGGCGGTGATACACGCCGTACCAAATGGTGAAGAACAGGCCGTTTTGTTGTTCCATGGGAAAGGCATTATTGAGCGCGAAGAGCACCTGGCCGGGGATTCGAAAATCGGTCTGGGGGAGGGCCTGGGAGCGCAGGGCGTTCATGGCCGAGACGGATAGCAGGGCCGAGCCGATTCCATGGCCGCTGACATCGAGCAAATAAAAGGCGAAATGGTCGTCGTCGAGCCAGTGATAGCCAAACGAATCGCCCCCCAGCTCGGCCGAGGGGATGAAACGCCAATCGGTGGTGATGGGGCCTTTCTTGAGCTTGTCGGGCAAGAGCGACGCCACGTACTTGGCGGCCTGCTCCATTTCGTGGGCCAGCCTGCGCTCGCTTTCGAGCAGGGCCTGGTAGGCTTCGTTGCGTTCGAGCAGGTTGATATAGCCGCGTGAGTGATAGCGAATACGTGCCAGGAGCTCGAGGCGGTCGGGGAGCTTGACGAGATAGTCGTTGGCACCCAGGGCGAACGCCTCGGCCTTGACGGTTGGCTCTTCCTTGGTCGAGAGGACGATCAAGGGGGTGTCGCGGGTGGGAAGGGCCGCGCGAAAGGCCCTGACCAAGGTCAGGCCGTCGATGTCGGGCATGACCAGGTCTTGCAGGATAACCGTGGGCTGGATGCGAGCGGCCTCGTCGAGGGCCTTGGCCGCCTCCCGACAATAATGAAAGACGACGTCGGGCTCGTTCAGGAGCATGCGTCTGACGGCCTCGCCGATCATGGGCTGATCGTCGACCAACAGGACGGTCACCTTGTGTGGGGTCAAGACGGGCTCAGGGGTCATCGCATGCTCCAGGTCTGGCTCAAAACGACGGCAATCAATCCGAAGTGCTTATGATTTTGGCGACGATCGACGCGTTTCCGCAACGCCCGCCGAAATGAACCCCGCGGCGGATCGCGCGATTTGCGAGAGAGGAAGGACCGATTCGGCCGCGCCAAGCGTGATCGCGGCCTTGGGCATGCCCCAGACGACGCTGGTCGATTCATCCTGGGCGATCGTCCGCCAGCCTCGCCCGCGGAGCTCGAGCAAGCCGGCCGCGCCGTCCCTTCCCATGCCCGTCAGCAAGACGGCGACGCCGGGGTTGGGCCAGGCACGCGCGAGGCTCGAGAAAAAGACATCGACGGAGGGTCGATAGCTGAGCTCTCGGGGCTCGACGGTGTAATACAGGCGGCCGTCGTCCGAGAGAATCAGGTGATCGTCGGTGCCCGACAACAGGACATCCCCAGGCATGATGGTTCGGCCATCGGTGATAATCGCAACGGGCTTTTGGGATTGTTCCGAAAGCCACTCGCCGAGCCCAGGGGCGAAGGCGGAGTCGACGTGCTGGACGATGATCACGGCCGCGTTCATCCGCGGCGGCAGCCCAGCGAGAACCGCGGCAAGGGCCTGCGGTCCTCCCGTCGAAGCGCCGATCACAATCAGCGGAGTCGTGGGGCGAAAACCATGGGCCGAGCTCGACCCGGCCGATGCGCCGGCCAGTGAGGTCTTGGCCCCGCGCGGCGGCTCGCCCGTTTTGCCGATCAGACGGCCGATGATCTCGATTTTTTGGAGCAGCACGACGGCCCCGGCGATCTCGCCCTTCTGGCCGAGGATCGGCGTGTCCACGGCGTCGAGCGCCCCGTAGCCCATGGCCTGGTACACCTTGCTCAGGTGTCCGCTCACGCTGGCGGTGACGACCAGAATCGCGCAAGGCGATTCTCCCATGATCCGGCGGATAGCCTCGACCCCATCAACATGCGGCATGAGCAGGTCCAT
>JAKBAP010000511.1 GCA_021808995.1 Planctomycetota bacterium
GACCTCGATTCCCAATGGAGAATCAACCGACCTGGATGCGATCCCCCGGACCCGGATCGCCCCCCCCTCGAGCGGAACCCAGGGCTCGACCGTTGGACCCGGCAAAACTGGTGCCTTGAGCGGCCGATCGGCCTCCGACGCCCGGCTCGCCCAGGGGGTGACCAGCAAACCGACGGCCGAACCCGATCCGCTCGACCATCTGCCACCGCTCGACCTTCCGGGCGAGGCCGGCCCCAAGGCGGCCACGCCGCCCGTCGCTCCCGCCGCCGCGAAGCCCACCGTGGATTCGCCGACCCAGGCGAGCCGCGACGGCAACCCCAGGCAGACCGACGCCGAGCTCGTCTCGGCGTCGCTCCCCCCCCCGGAAACCACCGTGTCGGCCAGCGTCGGACCGGGGATCGCCCGGTTCGTCGCGGTCGACCTCAAATTGGCCGGCGGAAGCGCGCCGAGCTCCGCCGGGCTCTCATGGCTCGCCGACAAGGGTTACCGTACACTGGTCGACCTCAGACAACCCAGCGAGGTTCCCGCGGGCTTCATCGGAGACGTTTCCCGCGCGGGCCTGCGCTATATCGCCTTGCCCGTCGACCTGGCGTCGATCGATGGCAGGAGCGTCTCGCGATTTAACTTCGAGATCGCGGCCGGCGAGGCCCGGCCGACGTTTTTCTTTGATTCGAATGGCGGCCGCGCGGGGGCTCTCTGGTATATCCGGCGGATGCTGACGGATAAGGTCGACCACCAGATCGCCCGCCGCGAGGCCGAGGAAATCGGCATCGCGAGCCAGTCTGACTGGGCCGCCGCGAGCGCCTATGTCGCCCAGAACGGCGTGAGCACGCGCCCCGCGACGACGGCCTTACCGGCCGCGCCGGCGAAGGCGAAGCTCGAGAATCAGGCGGCCAAGCCGCCAGCTCCCCCCACGCCCGCGGCGTCTACCTCGCAACCATCACCCAAGGCGACGATCTCGGCGATCACCCCCGAGTCCGCGGCATCCGAAGCCGAATCTGGACTCGCCGAGCCGACGGCCTGGCGGCCGTTCGCGGCGATGATTCTCACCGGGCTCAGCCTTCCGCTCGCTTACTGGAGCAGGCCCATGGCCCTTTCGTTCATCGATCGAGCCCGGGCCAGTCTGCCGGCGGCGGGGCCTCGACCCAGGTCCATTCCCGCTTCGTCGGGTGATTGAAACCCAAGCCCCGCGCGTGAAGCGCGATCCGCGACCCGCCATCGCCGGCTCGCAGTCGCCCCAAACTCCCGTATTTGACATCCCCCAGGATTGGCATCCCGCGGCTGGCGAGCTGCACCCGGAGCTGATGCCCACGCCCCGTCCCCGGCTGGAGCTCAATCTTGGTGAGCCCGCCTCGACGTTCCAGCACCCGAAACCGAGAACGAGCGTGCTTCCCCTCCGGGGAGTGGCTGGCGACGACTCGCGTGACATTGCGTGATTCGTCCTTCTCCAGGTGATCGACCCATTCACCCTCGGGTTCCGCGGGAGCCCCCTCGACGATCGCCCAGTAGACCTTTTGAACGGTCCCCGAGCGAAACTGCTCGGAAAGCCGACCAGCCGCCTTGCTGGTCCTCGCCAGGAGCACCACCCCCGATGTCGGCCGGTCAAGCCGATGCAAGAGCCCCAGATAGACCTCGCCCGGCTTCGCGTATTTGATCCTGAGATACGAGCGAGCCATGTCGACCAGGCTGGCCGAGCCGGTCTCATCCCCCTGGGAAGGGACCCCGGCCGGCTTATTCACGGCCAGGCAATGGTTGTCCTCGAGCAGGACCTCGAGACTCATGAGAGCTCGACCGAGGATCCGGTCGCTCGGGTGACGCGCTTGACCAGAATCGTGGCATACGAGCCCTTGCCGAGCTCAAACGAGAGCCGAATCGCCTTTCGCTTCAGATGGAGCGAGTCGTCCATGACCTCATGAACCAACGCCCTGGGATAAAACAGGGCGTCGCGGGTCCCCTTTGAGAAAAAGACGTCCTTGAGCTTTCGCACCTTGAGATCACTCCAGGAGAGGGAGAGCGGCTCGAGAGCGAGCGTGGCCGCCTCGCCAATCGAGTCTTCCGGCATTGGCGAGCGGGAGGAGGGGAACGGAATCGACTGGCCGGCGAGCCGTGCTCGGGTTTCCTGGCCGACCTGGCGGGGAAAAGGAAGCGTCCCCATCTTGAGGGTGATCGCGGTTCGCTCGGGCTCGGGGGCGGTCCGCTCGATGAACCGCGCCAGCATGGTATTCCATAGGTGGCTCTGAAAGGCCGAGAAATAGAGCGACCGGATCTCCCGCGGCAGCCTCGCGAACGCGCCGGCGTGGTCGGTCGGATGGTCGACCAAATATGTGATGATGCTACGGGTGGAGGAACGCTCAAGCGCCGCTTTCAGCTCGGCCCAGCGGCCCCAGAGCTCGCGGACGAGCTTTTTCGCGGATCTGGCGGTCGAGCGATCAAAGGCATTATCCTCGGCGAGCGCCAACCGCAGGGCGTGCTCGTGATTTCCCGCCAACCAGGCCCCGGCGATGAACTGGCCAGAGTCGCCGACGGACCCAAACCGCTGGTCGTCAAAATAGTTAGGAAGTCCATCAGGAGCGAGCGTCTCGAGCTCCGCGAGGATCGCGGCCAAGGTTTGGCTGGTCAGGTCGCGCATCACGAGCTCGAATCGATTGCCGCGAAAATCTTGCGAGGAATACGGACGTGGCAATCTCCCGAGTGGTTCCAGGGAATAGCGTGCATCGGTGATGGAGTTCTGGGGTCCGTCGGAGATGGTGAGGTATTGGGTGGTGATCGCGTGGCGGTCCTTGAGCCCGCCGTACTGGACCTGACGAGGGTCGAGATTCCAGCGGCGGCGGATCGAGGCGACGGCCTCGATGGTCCCCAGGTCCCGCTTGACGAGGCGATAAAACATATAGCGACCGCGCTGGCTGGGAGTGACCACGGGCAACTCCTCGACGCGGAAATCCTCCGGCTGGCACTTGAGCTTCATGAATTCCTTCGTAACGCGGGGTCCATGTTGGAAGATCACGGGTGATGACTGGTTGAGATCGGCTGGCCTGTGTAAACTGTCGATCCTGTTATGGCCAACGCGAGTGTTTCACGAGCGATCGGAAAAAAACTCGATCGGAGGTCGGCGATTCCGACTCGATTTGGTGTCCACCTATTGGTTAGATGATCGAAACTCCGACAAACGACTTTTTCCTCGTCGCGTGGGCCGATTCGGCGGCGTCGCTGGAATCAGTTCACTCAAGATCGATCGCGATCGGTCCGCCGCGGATGGTGGACCGCCTTACGCTCGATCTCTCGCCGCGACGATGGACTCGCGAAAGGCGCTCACGGAGCGCGGCAGTCTCTCCCATGCGTACGCCACTCCGGCGACGTCCAGGTTCCAAGGGTAAATCATGACGACATCGACGGCCACTCCGCTACCACGTACACGAATCGCCTGGGCTTCCGTAATCTGGATCGGCATGCTCCATCTTGGTGCCCTGCTGGCGCTTTATCCAGGCTATTTTTCCTGGTCCGGGCTCGCCTTGTGCGTCTTCCTTCACTGGCTCACCGGCGGCATCGGCATCTGTCTCACATACCATCGACTCCTCACCCACCGCAGCTTTGCCCTGCGACCTCGCTGGCTTGAATACCTGCTCACCATCATCGGC
>JAKBAP010000059.1 GCA_021808995.1 Planctomycetota bacterium
ACATTTTCGGTCGACTCGGTCTCGATCTCCATGCCCATCAAGGTCAGGACTTGTTTGGTCTTGGTGACCCCTTTATAGGAAAACTTCTTGCCTTCGGGGTATTTGTACTCGAGCTTGACCTGGGCCGACGCGGTCTCTGGCCAGAGCAAGGCGAGGAAAGCGAGGCCCAAGAGGGCCGTTCCAGGACGACCGGCGCGGTTCGCTGTCATGATATCGATTCTCCGTATGTTCCATTGATCGGTGGTGAGTCCGTGAAATCGCGATCGACCCGGCCGATCCTCATGCGACGAGGTTCGCCGGGAGACCTTCCGAGTATTCGCCGCCGGACGAGACATATTCGCCTGCCGAGCCCCCACTCGGCAAGCACGCGCGGCGCGGATCCGGGCCGGCTTGAGCCATCGCGGCTTTTTTGGCGATCAACGGGCGGGCGAAAAAACTCACGGTTGCCCTGGCCAGATCGAGCCCGACCGATTATGACAACGACGGCGGGAGGGTGATTGTCCGCGCCGGCAAGGCATTTTCAGCCTGGCGGGGGCTCCTTACTCATATCCCTGGGCGATCGCCCTTGCTCGCGTCGGGAAGACGCCGAGGTCATGACATGAGGTCAAGAATCCCCGCGCTTTCGTGGGCGGCTGGTTTGATTGGGAACGAGCGTCGGCCCAAGGGTCCGCGCGGCGCCGCCCTGGTCTCGACCGAGCGCCTTGAGCAGCGCACTCCGCTCTCGGCGAGTCCGGCGGTCGTCATGATCTCGGCGACCACGAGCGATTCCCAGAGCGTGACCATCGATTACGCGCTCAATCAGACGCCCAGCGTGGGTGCTCCCCTCCAATTTGGCGTCTACCGCTCGAGCACGAGCCAGTTTGGGCCGGGCGCGTCATTGGTCGACCTCGTGACGGTCGGGCCCACGAGCCCGACGGCCTCGCCCCCCTTGGATTCCAGTGGGCAATCCGCTCTGGCGGTCGGCGATCACCGGGCGACGCTCAGCCTGCCAGGCGGCCTTCCACCGTATCCCAAGAAGCCCTACGTCCTTGTCGTCGCCGATCCCGGCTCGCCGGCGACTGTCAATCCCCAGGATACGGCGGCGTTTCGGGTCTACACGATTGGCGTCGTCACCCATGGCGGCATCCAAGACCCGAGCTGGACCCACGGCCCACCCTGGGAGCTCCAGACCGCCTACATGATGAAACACGAAGGGTACGACGCCGTCATCGCCTATAACTGGGCTTACCAGAGCAGCACGCCTGGAACCGCCATCAAGCAATCGCCTCGATTGGCCCGAATCCTCTTACACACCGCGAGTCGGTTTCCCTCGTCCGCCCCGATCGACCTGCAACTGATCGGGCACAGCGAAGGAACGGTCGTCAATACCTACGCCCTTGTCAAGCTATCGACCGAGATGCCCGCCGGGCTCAAGAAAGGCTACATCGTCGACACCATGCTCGACCCCCACGCCGCGAACAACAATGTTCCTGGCAAGCAATACAGCAACGCGGGCATTCTCGGGGGCGCGGCCAACATGGTGATCAGTAATTACCAAGGAGTGGCGAACGACCCCCGGGCCTATTTTCCACCGGTCGTCGATCAGGCCCAGGTGTTCTATCAACACAACAAGGCGACGCCGAGCGCGATTTATAACCTTTGGGGCCAGGTTCCCGTGGTCAGCATGGGACCACTGGTTCATTACTATAACCTTGGACCCACGGGGGCGACGCACTCGGGAAATACCGGGGTTGCCTTATGGTATCGTAATTTCGTCGCCCCCACCTTGGGCGATCAAGCACCCCTTGTCCAGGAACTTCAGTTGAGCGCCCGGATCGACGCTCCCCAGGTCGTCACCAGCCACCATCACATCGCCGAAACCGTCGTGACGACCAATCAACCGGAGTTCTCGGGGATCGCCCCGCCGGGATCGCAAGTTCGGCTCTACATGGGGCCGGCGAATCAGCCGACGAAGATCGGACCGGTCGGCATGACCCTTGCCAACAGCCTGGGGTACTGGTCGATGACGACCCGAAGACCGCTCGTTCCCGGCCGCTATCGCGCGGTTGTCAACTCGTTTTCGCGATCACTGCGAACCCGACCCGGCCTGGCCGTCGTTCCAACCGCCCCCTTGGGTGAGATCATCGTCAAGACGCCGCGGGGATAGCGGATTCCAGCATGGAGACCACTCCAGGTCACGGCAAGCGGTGGACAAAGAGCGTGGCGGGATCCAGTTGTGCTTCCGCCAGGGCGAGGAGATGCTCGTGGTGGCTAAAGAGGACGATCTGGGCACGTGTCGAGAGCTCGCCTAGCACGGAAAGCGCGGCCATGGCGCGGCGGTCGTCGAACTGGATCAAGACATCGTCGAGTAAGAGGGGCAGGGGGGGTTGATTCTCGAGCGTGACCTCAAGGCTCGCGAGCCGAAGCGCGAGAAAAAGCTGATCGGCCGTGCCGGCGGAAAGCCCATCGACCTGGACGAAATCGTTGCTCGTCGCGCGGATCGCGCGTAAGACGCGCTTGCCGTCGTCCGCGATAAACACGTCCAATCCCATGAACGCGCCGAGCGTCAATCGCGAAAACAGCTTGCCCGCCCGATCGAGCACGGGCACTTGGTTTTTCTTCCGGTGTTGCTCGACGACCTGATCCAGCACGGCCGAGGCCAGTTGCATTCGGGCATAATCCTCCACGTCCTGGGCGAGCCCGGCGATGAGTGCCTCGGCTTGCTGGGCGGCCTCGGCCCCTTCGTCGCCGCCGTTCATGAGCGCGAGCTGGCTCCGCTCGTGGCCCAAGGTTTGGTTGAGGGCGTCTTTTTTCGCCTCCAGTTCCGTGATTGCGTGGTCAAGCGCGGCGATCTCGTCGGGAAGCCGATCCACGTCGCCGGCAAGGGCGGATTCCTCGAACGACGCGACCGTTTCGTGACCCGCCAGAACGGCGAGCTGCTCGTCGAGATCGGCCACTTGCTCGCGAGCGGTCTTGGCCTCGCGCGATTGCCTCTCGGCCAGGGGCAAAAGTGTCGGATCGGCGACTTGAGCTTCGCGACACAATTCAGCGAGCCAGGGCTTCCGACTCTCGAGCTCAAGCGCGGCCGCCGCGACCTTGGCCCGTTCCTGCGTTCGACGTTCGATCAGGCCGTCACGTTGTTCCTTGAGCTTCACGGCTCGCTCATATTCCTGGATCAGCTCGCGCGCTTGACTCGCCGCGGTCTGGAGGTCGATCAGTTCGTCCAGCACCGCTTGGTCGTCTTCCGCCAGGATTCGCAGGAAGCGATCGCGGTCACGTTCCAGGGCTTCCAGGCGAGTTCGGGCGGCATCCGCGTCGTCCACGCGCTTCATGAGGTCGTCGATCCGCTCGATCACGGATTCGGTGTGCTCCGGGGTCGCTCGTCCGTCCAGGCCCAAGGGGGCGACCGCGATCCGCCACGAGTCGCGCCAATTCGTGTCCTCGTCATCGATCGCGCGAAGCCGCCCGCGCGCGGTTTCGAGCTTGACCTCCTGGGTGGCGATCGATCGGGCAAGTCCCTCGCGCTTGGTGGACGAGGTCTCAAACCCCGTGATTCGTTTCCTCGCCAGCTCTTTGAGCACGGATAAGGTCTCGCCGCCAAGCTCGCTGGTTTCACCCGCCAATTGGAGGTTTCGAACCAGTGATCTTTTTTGGTTTATGAGAAGATGCTCTAGTGAATTAACTTGATCGCGTTGATTTTGAAGCTCGGTGGCGATTCGGGTTAATTCTCGTCGATCGCCAAGCCATGCCTGCATTTCGCGTGGTGTAAGCGGGGCGATTCCATGCGGATTCCAGAGGGCCGACCACTCGCCCTTGATCGCGGCGTGATTCGCGGCGGCGGCGGCGGATTCCAATTCGAGGGCCTTGAGATCGCGGTGGGCTTGATCAAGTTTCGATCGCGCGGTCGCTCGCTCGGCGATGCGAGCGGCTTCGCGACGGAGCCGATCCGCGAGCGCGTCGGCATCAATGACCGCCTGTTCATAGTCGTCGGCCAGTTTGGCGGCCTCGTCGGCTCCGTGCTGGGATGTGGTCGGCATCGCGACCCATGACGATCGCACATTCGACCAGAGTCGGTCCCGACGCTGGCGGGCGGCGATCAGATCGTCCTCGCTGGGGAGTTCGCCAATCGCCTGTCTGAGCCGATCGAGCTCGGCCAGGGCCTGGGATTCGAGTTTCCGGGTTTCGAAAAGTTGTTGCCGCGTGGTGGTGATCAATTCCTGGACCTGAAGGGAGTCGGCCTCGAAGCGATCGAGGGTCTGGCTGGTCGGAACCGGCAAGGAGACGAGGGCTTCGAGCGAGCCTGACCAGAGCGGCAATCGAGCCAGGGCGGCCATCGCGTCCAGGGCAAGGCGTTCTAACCTAGCACGTGCTTCATTCGCTCGCTTTTCAAGGTCCCCCTGATCATTCGCCTCCGCGAGGGCCGACGCGAGCGAATCGGTGGAAACCATCGTTCCGAGCCGATTCCATTCATCCTGGTCCAGGCGGATTTGAATCTCAAGCTCGGTGATCTTCTCGGTTAGGCTCGCCCGCTCGGTAACGCGGCCGGCATGTTCGCGTCCCAGTGCCTTGATGGCGCTTTTTCGCGATCGACTCAGACTCATTGATCGTGCCGCGGCCAGCCAATCCTCGGAATTTCGCGCGTCCAGATCGGTCAACATTCGCTGGATATCGATCTCGGCCGAGCGAAGCGTCTCTCGTTCTCGTGGAAGCGACTTCACGAGCTTGCGAAACTCCGTCAGCGACTCGCTCAACTGTTTGACCCGGTCGGCGTCGGCCAGAAGCGATTCCGGAACAACGAGATCCATGAGCTCCCGATCGATCTCCTCCAGTGAGCGAGTCGCCGCGTCCAGCTCGGCTTGCGCGCGGATTCTCGTTTTCTCAAGGGTGTCGCGCCGTTGGCTGAAATCGTCATCCAGGATCGGAACAGCGCTCAGCTCTTCGCGCTTGAGGCACCATCCACGCCGTTTGTTGAAAAGGGGGATCGCGCGGAGTAACCGCTGAAGCCGGTTTTTCTCCGCGCGATGGCTCGTGAGCCGCCGCTCGACCTCGCCCAACTCGGCGGCGGCCTGATTTCGGTTGGCCTCGTGCTCGAGCCATCGGGCTGAAGGCAAGGACCGCTCTCGCGCGATTTCCTTGGCTTGCTTGAGCGCGGCGAGCTGGGCGTTGATTCGAGGTTTGGTACCCGAAGGCTTGAAAAGCTCCTCGAGCTCAAGTCGCATCTGTTTTCGCGTTTCGAGGAGGTCATGGACCCCCCCGGAGGCTTGAAAAAGCACTTCCCCCAGCTCTCCCTTACCCTCGACGATCGATTTCCCGCCACGCGTAAGCTCGTCATGGTCGAGCGCGAATCGCTGGCTAAACGCCGCTTCGGAAAGCCCGTTTAGGATCAGGGCGAGCTGGGATTCGGGGACGGGCTTACCCATTTCGTCGAGCAGGGTATTGGCGCTCCCCTTGCGACGAACCAGGTTGATCTCACGGCCATCCGCGTTTCGAAGCTTGAGGCCAATTTGCAGCTTGCGGTAGGGATGAATGAAGTCGTCGGTCGATTGAACGGGGATCTTGAAGAGCGCCTGTTTGAGAGCTCGAAGAGCCGAGGATTTACCGGCTTCGTTTGGCCCCATCACGAGATGAAGACCTTCCTGGCCCGCCGAGAAATCGAGGACGCGGTCGGTGAATGGGCCAAAGGCATGGAGCCTGAGCTCGAGGATTTTCATGGCAAGCGTGGGCCTCGGTCGTTGAGTCAGCGCCCGGCCGCGGCGTTAATCAAGCGCCCACGGGATCACGAGGATACCACAAGGTCGGAAGGAATCGAGACCCTGGGTAAGGACTCGACGCGACGGCCGGCATTAGGTTCAATCGAAGCCAGGGTCGACCCGTCACGCGAGAGGCGTAGGATCATGGAACAAGCGGATTGGAACTGGACGACGATCCGCGCGGGGATCGTTCGCGTTCGCGGGACGCTCGCGCGGGTGATCCAACCCTGGGTTGATTGGAGCACCTATCGACCGATCGCGGCCTTGGTGATCATCGCCTTGACCGGGTTGCTGGCACCCTTGGTCTGGGATTTCACGATTGCCCTGTTTTACACCCTTCCCGCTGGAATTCGGCACGGGATCGGTCAGTCTGGGTTTTGCGCTTTCTTGACCCTGGGCCTTGTGAGGCTTTTCCGCGTTCGCCGGGGTGATCGCTGGCCCGGTTTCTCGGCGTTTCTTCAGGCCGATCCGGTCACATCGCGGTGGATGCCCTGGGCGGTTTGCGCGGGGGCGGGGTTGCTCGCGGTTCCGATCATGACCAATCCCGATGGCCTCGGCTTCGCCGACTGGGATTTCGTGCTCGATAAATACGAGGCCGCTCGCCGGACAATCCTGGAATGGGGCCAATTTCCCTGGTGGAACCCCTGGTGCCGAGGAGGCTTTCCGCTCGCGGCCGAGCCACAAATCGGCGTGACCTCGCTCGCGATGCCCCTGGTACTCGGTCTGGGAACAACGATCGGCCTGCGACTCGCCGCGGTGCTCTACGTCATGATCGCGGCCGCCGGTGCTTATCGCTTGGGGCGGTTCTGGCTTCACGAGCCCTACGGTTCGGCCGTCGTCGCCCTGGTCTACGCGCTCAATGGAGGCGTTCTGGTTCATATGGCTCAGGGTTTCATCATCCCGATGAGCTACTGTGCCCTGCCCTGGATGGTCTACCATGCGTTTTGCCTGGGCACTCGCACGCGACACGCGCTCGCGCTTGGCTTCTGGACGGCGTTCATGCTCTTGACGGGCTTGCAGTATCTGACGCTTTACACCTTGGCGGTCGTCGCCGTGATCATGCTTCGCGGGATTCGTGTCATTCCCGCGAGCGCGCGGTGGAACCTGCCGCGGCAAGGTGTCCTGGCCCTGGGCCTCTGCCTGGCTCTGAGCGGCTGGCGACTCGGAACGGTCGGATTCGTGATCGCCGACGATCAACGCGAGCAAATCACCCATTGGGATGAATCCATCCTCTCGATCCCCCATTACTTGCTCGATCGGCCTCGACCCGACTGGCCGACAGTCTTGCCCGGTCGGCACCACGCCGACTATTTCGAGCTTAATAGCTATGTCGGCCCGGTCGTTGTCCTGCTGGTGCTTCTTAGCCTGGCTCACGGCTGGAGATGGTGGCACACGCTCGCGCTTTTTTGCGGTTGGCTGGCAATCGGGTCGATCCGCTTTTATCAGCCGAGCGCGTGGCTGGCCTCCTGGCCCCTCTTCGGCTCGGCCCATGTGGTGACCCGGTGGCGATTCGTGGCATTTCTCGGGATCGGACTCGCCGCTGGCGACGTGGTGGCGCGGTTGAGACGATCGAAACCGCCACTTCGCCGGCGAATCGCCGTGGTCGCCACGGCCCTGATCGCCGTCGATTTCCTGATCCTGGGCTTTCAGCAGCTCCCGCTCGCGTTTAGCCTGCGTCCAGGACCAGAGTGGTTTCCAGGTCCCCCCGTGAAAACCATCGTCAACGTCGCCGATGGGCTTGGATTTCCCTGTACGGCGCGGGGTTATGGCGTGATCCGTGGGTATGAGCCAATGCTTTCCTATCGCCGAGACGCCCCCACCCTGCGTCTCGGGCGCGAGGTTCCCGGCTACCGAGGCGAGGCGTGGACGACCCAGGGGCCTATCGAGCCCGACTTCTGGAGCCCCAATCGCATGATCTATCGGGTCGCCCCCAGCCAGGAGGTCGAGATCAATCAGAACCCAGGCGACTGGTGGCGCGTGAACGGACGCCCTGTTTTCGCCGATCGCCGGTGCGCAGAGCCGATGGTTCACTTCATCGCGGTGGCCGACCAGGACGGTCGGCTCGACCTGACGATCGAGCCCCCCGGCCTTGATCTGGGAATCGAGCTTCATCTCCTGGGAATCGCGCTTCTTGGGGCCGGCTTGCTCGTGCCGCGGTTCAAGGCACGCCGTGGATCACGCCGTTTTTGATCACCAAGGAAACCTGACGCAGAGCCTTGATATCCCGTGTTGGATCCCCCTTGACGGCGACCAGATCGGCCAGGAGCCCCGGCTTGATCGATCCCAGGCGGTCGTCGAGCTTGAGGACCCTGGCCGCCGTCGAGGTCGCCGCCTCGAGAGCCTGGCGAGGCGTCAGCCCGTAATCCACCAAGAGCTCAAGCTCGCGCGCTCCGTCGCCATGGGCGAACACCCCCATGTCGCTGCCGTTCACGATCGTCACGCCGGCCTCAAGGGCCAGCTTGAAGACCGCCCGGCTCCGCTTGAGCCGCCCTGGCTCGGGGTCGGTTCCCGGTCGATAGCCCCGATATCGAGCCGAGGCCTCGAAAGCCGCCAGGGTCGGGCAAAGCGCGACCCCTCTTTCGGCCATCAGCTTGAAGACTTCAAGGTCACCCGAGTCGCCGTGTTCGATCGTGGCCGCCCCAGCCATCGTAGCCCGGCGAATTCCCTCCTTCGAGGACGCATGCACGGCCACGAGAACACCGGCCGACCGCGCTGTCTCGACGATTCGGGTCATCTCGTCGAGGGAAAACGATGGCCGGATCGCCCCGCCGCCCATCGCGGCGTCGGCGTAGACCTTGATCCAGTCAGCGCCCTTGCCGATCTGATCGCGCACGGTTCGGATCAGGGAGTCGACGCCATCGGCTTCCTCAGCGCCTTGGGGAATCCGAAGTTCGGGGGCGAATCCCTTGGGGGCGTAGCTTCCCGTCGCCACGATCGCCCGCGTGGTCGCGAGCAGGCGGGGGCCCGGCACGATTCCTTGCTCGACCGCTTCCTTGAGGCCGACGTCGGCGTATCCCGCCCCCTCGGTTCCCAGATCGCGGACGGTCGTGAAGCCTGAAAGGAGCGTGCTTCGCAAATGATTCGTCGCGCGACAGACCCGAAGCGCCAGCGATTCCTTGAGGACCTGGTCGTTCCACGCGGCCTCGTCATAGGGATGGAGCAACATATGCGTGTGAGCATCAATCAGGCCGGGAATCAAGGTCGAGCCAGGCAAGTCGACGATCCGCGCTCCTTGAGGAACGGCCACGCGACCCGCGAGCCCGACGGATTCGATTCGGTGATCGCGCACTACCACGACCCAGTCGGCGTGAGAACCCCCCACGCCATCCCAGACCGAGGCCGGTTTGAGCACGATGACCGACGATTTCGGGGCCGAAGGGCCGTCCGAATTCGGCGCGACTCGCGCCCAACATGCCGGCATCATCGCCACGGTCAAGATCACGCCAAGGATCCCGTTTCGCGACATTCTCGCTCCTTTGCGATTCATCAATCGATACCCACCTGGTCTTGGAGCGCGGTCGCACGGATTTCGTTCATTCGACCGAGCCGAGACTGGAGCAGGGGGGCAACCTGTTCCAACAAGCCAAGGGTCCGCTCTTGATCCCCGAGAATGTGTGAGAGCTCCTCGGGCAGCTTGCGTTTGAAATCAGCCAGGGCCAACGTGATCAGATGCTCCCTACGCCCCCGATCCCGGATCAGATCGTCGAGATACGCGCTGATTTCGCCCATGGCCGCGTCGTTGATCACGATCTCGGGAGTGGTCCGCGGGATGACTTTCTCGATCCAGATTCGTCCCGACGAGACGGTCACCGCGACCGAGCGAAATTGATTGAGCATTTCGACCGACCCCGCCATCAGGGTCCCATGGGCCCGACAGGTGCCACGCAAAACCAATCTTGTGATCAAAAGATCACGATCGCAATCCGCGATCAGCAGGCGGAGCCGGGATTCGAGCGTCTCGAGGACGTCATCAAGGTCGCGAGCATTCGAGACGTCGGCCTCGCATTGCTCCCAGCGCGCGACATCCACGACATGCCGCCGGACGTGCTGGACATGATGGTGGTCGTCGACCGACGCGATCATACAGCTCTTGGGACCGGTTTCACGCGCGTGGCGTCCTTGCGTGTTGCCGGAAAAGATGATCCAGGGGTCGTTCTCGCCCAGGATCTCGTGGGCATGGACATGACCCAGGGCCCAATAGTCATAGCCCCGCGATCGCAGGTCGTCGAGCGTGCAGGGGGCATAACGATCGTGACCCTCGCGACCGCTCAAACATGTGTGCAAAAGACCCAGATTCAGGCAGCCATCGACCTTTTTGGGGTAGCCTTGAGCCAGGTTGTCGACGACCTTGCGAGTGGCGAAGCTTTGACCATGAATCGCCACGTCGAACTCATCGTGGATGACCGTTTCAGGCTGGTCGCTCGCCAACAATCGAGCATTATCGGGCAACCGCAGGTCCTTGGTCATCTGATTGGCGGCGTCATGATTGCCGCGGATGGCGTAAAACTTGATCCCGTGGTCGCGTAGGCGAGCCACCTGGCCAACAAGAAAAAGCCCCGTGTTATAGTCGGTCCAATCACCATCGTAGAGATCGCCGGCGATCACCACGAACGCGGCCCGTTCATCGATCGCCAGTTGAACGACATTCGCGAACGCTCGTCGGGTCGCGCCCCGACAGGCATCGATTGGCGCTCCTTCATAGGCCGCCAGTCCCTTCTGGGCGCTGTCGAGATGAATATCGGCCGCGTGGATGAATTTGAACATATCACGGTTATTTGCAAAATGGACCTGGCGATCGTAGCCCCCTCGAAGTTTAGCCGATCGCTGGGCGGTTGACCATTTGGAGACACGGCCGGTCGCTGGGAAAATCCATCCCGGCGCGATCTAATGGGGTGAGGGACCACGATCGCGCGATGGTACGGATTGGCGAGTCAAGAATCCAATGAATCTACCGTTTCCCGAGGAGATCGAGCAAATCGCGCTGGAATCGCTTGTTCCGGACGATCCGCGACCCCATGATCAGCCCGCCGGGATGGCGGAGGAAGACGACCTCCTGATCGGACGGACGATTGGCGAATGTCGAATCGTCGCCCGAATCGGGACCTGGAGCCTGGGGAGCATCCTTCAGGCGATTCGCAACGAGGATGATGTCTCGCGGGTTGTGATCAAGACGACCCGGCTTGGAATCAGCGATGGATTGGATCTGGCGCGGGCCACGCTTCGAATTCAGGCCCGGCTGGGCGACCATCCCATGCTCATCCCCCTCTCCGACGCGGGAGTTACGGACGACGCCAAGCTCTATTTTACCTCGGAACCAACCGACGATCAGCCGATCGACGTCTACTGTGATCATCGACAATTGAGCGTCGTCGAGCGAGTCAAGCTCTTGATTTCCGCCTGTGAGGCGGTCCGGTACATCCATCAACATGGCGTGATTCACGGTGAGCTGAGCCCCGCGAACATCGTGATAACCGCCAGAGGCGTTCCCCGACTGACCGATTTCGGAGTTGCTCGGCTGGTTCAGGAGCGGCTGGGCGATCGCGCCGAGGTTGTGTTTCATGATCCAACCGACGATCGAGTTGAACCGCGGTCGATCGATTGCTTGAGCCCGGAACAGGTCGAGGGAAACGCGATCACCACCTCGACCGACGTCTACGCGCTGGGTGTGGTGCTGTATGGGCTCTTGACTGGCAGGGAGCCTTATCAACCGGAGACCCCGGCGAGTTCCGACGTGAGGAAGGCGATTTCCGAGCAGACGGTCCAGCCGCCGAGCCAAGCCGTGTTTCGCCCCGACGATGAGGCGAATGACGGGACGACGGCGACCGAATGCCTCGTAAGCAACCCTCGAGAACAACCCACGCCTGGGACGCTCGCGTCGGCAAGGTCAAGCACGCCCATGAGGCTGAGCCTTATGCTCGCCGGCGATCTCGATGCGATCGTCGCGATGGCGCTCGCGAAAACACCGGCGAATCGCTATTCCTCGACCGAACGGTTCGCCGAGGATCTGAGTCGCTGGATCGTCGGATCGCCGGTTCGAGCACGAAGCGACTCAACGGTTTATCGCGTGACGAAATTGGCCAGGAAATACGTGATCCCGGTCGTCGCGGCCCTGATCATCGCGCCGATGCTGGTCATTGGGCTCGTCCTCTCAACGGTGGGATTCCTACGGGCGCGGCACGATCGTGACCATGCGCTGGCCGCCTCCGCCGAAGCGCGGGGCGCGATGAATCACCTCATGACCCACGCGAGCGAGGAACGCTTGCTCGACGAGCCTGGTTTCGAGTCGCTCCGCGAAACCCTGTTCAAGGACGCCCGAGGATTTTATCAAAAGATCCTCGACGAACCCATCGGCGATCCCGCTCAGGAGTTCGATCAAGCCGTTGCTTACACCCGCCTCGCCGAGATTGCTCGACGAATCGGTTCCGCCAAGGAGGCCTTGGCCTATTACAATAAGGCCGTCGCGCTTTGGGAGGGATTCATCGCCCGAGTCCCCAATCGGCGAAGCGACCAGGAAGAGCTGGCATCCGCGCTTGGCGGCATGGGTCAAACGCTCGCCGCGTTGCCGGAAAGACGGGATGAGGCGTTCGCGATTCTTCATCGTTCACGACAGCTCGACGAGGCGCTGATCGACGACGATCATCGCTCAAGATCGGCGAAAAAGCGACTCGGCCAGACGCTTTTGAGCCTGGCCGAGCTCGAGTCACGAACAGGGCGAACCGAGGACGCGACGCGGACGCTCCAGACCCTTCTCGACATTGAGGCCAACCTGGCTCAAGAGGCCGCCGCGGATCTTGATCCCCCGATCATGTTGGCTTCGGCCCACGCCGCGACGGCTCGCATCCACGCGAAAGAGCCCGATGCACGGGACCAGGCGACCCAGGCTCTTCAGGAGGCAATCCGTCTACTGACACCGATTTCGGAAGTGCATCCCGAGCTTGCCAACGAGACCGGGCAATTGGCCAGGATCCTTGGCGAGCTTGGCGAGATTCAGCAGTCGAGTGGGCTCCTGGACGCCGCCGGCGCGTCATTTGAACGGGCCAAGGGTCTACTCGAAGGGCTGCGTCGCGCCCATCCGAGCGTGCTCGTGTATCAGACCAATCTGGCGGATATCTACAACCGGCTTTGCGATGTGATGCGTCAGCGTGGTGAGACCGCCGAAGCCCTGGAATATGCCCGCGGGGCGATCCTTTTGCTCGAAAAACAGGTCGCCGACCATGGCGGGGACCGTGACAGTCGCCTGGCCCTGGCCAAGAGCCACAACAACCTGGGTCGGTTGCTCAATCTCAGGGGCGACCCAACCGCCGCGTTGCGGTCGTTTCAGCGCTCCGTCGATCTTTACGAAAGTCTGTCCCACCTTGAGCCGGTTGAACGCTATCTGTTGGCCGTCAATGTCGCGCTTTGCATTCCTCTGACCGATGCCCCAAAGCCCATGGAAACGAAGGCTTCCGGACGCGATTCCATCGTCATGACCCGTCGCCGGCTCTACGGTAATCGAGCGATGGCCGCTCTCAAGCAAGCCCGGCACTCGGGATTTCTGAACGCCGACAGGCTTCAGAACGACGCGGATCTGAATTCGCTTCGAGAACGCGATGATTTTCAAGCGCTCATCAAGGAAATCGAGGAATCACCCTGGAAACCCTTGCCTTGATCAGCCGATCCTTCCTTAAGTGACTTGCTCCAATCACGATTCGACGTTAAACTTTTATTCGATAATTCAATGACTTCGCTTGGCAAGGGCGATGGCGGTTTGGGCCTGGACTGAGTTTCACGGGGGGGGAATGAAAATGCCGATCCTGTGGGGGCCGAGTGGGTCTCGTGGATACTGCGACGGGCGGTCGCGGCGATCGTTTCTCAAGATTGGCGGCCTGGCCATGGGGGGGCTGAGCCTTCCCGATCTGTTTCGGGCCGAGGCCGCGTCGTCCCAGGCGAAGGAAAAGGGGACCTCGTCGACGCCCCATCACTCGGTCATCATGGTCTACCTTTCCGGGGGCCTCGCCCACCAAGACACCTTCGATCTGAAGCCAAACGCTCCGGAAGGAATCCGCGGCGAATTCAAGCCGATCGCCAGTCGGATTCCAGGCGTTCAGGTCGGGGAGCTGTTGCCGCGGCTGGCGACCGTGATGGATAAGATCACGGTGATTCGTTCGCTCGTGGGCTTGCGCGACGAGCATTCGAGCTTTCAGAATCTGACGGGTTTCCCCATGAGTCAGAGCCAGCGCGAGGGGAAGCCCCATTTTGGCTCGGTGATCGCCCACGAGCTTGGCGCTGTTGATCCGGTGGTTCCGCCGTTCGTGGACCTTTTCCCGGTCATGCAACATCGGCCTTATAATACGCCAGGATCGGGCTTTCTGGGGCATGCTTACAGACCGGCCCGCGTCGATGGTGATGATCTTGCGCTCCTCAGGCCCCCCGCGAACATGTCTCGTGAACGGTTTGACCACCGCCGCGACCTGCTGACCCAATTCGACCAGTTTCGCCGAAGGGTCGATTCCGCCGAGATCGGTGGAATGGACGACGTCTACCGCCGCGCCTTTGATGTCCTCACCTCGGACAAAGTCGCCAGGGCGCTGGACCTGGAACAAGAGGACCCTCGCCTGCGCGATCGCTACGGCGTCGGATCGGCCAAACACCTGGGAGATGGAGCGCCCATGTGGAACGACCAACTCCTCACCGCCCGCCGATTGGTCGAGGCCGGGGCCCGTTGCGTTACCGTGGCCTATGGATTCTGGGACACCCACGGCCAAAACTTCAAATGGCTTCGTGATCATCTCCCCCTTTTCGATCAGGGAATCTCCGCTCTTATCGAGGACCTCCACGCCCGTGGCCTCGATCGTCATGTCACCCTCATCGTCTGGGGCGAATTCGGGCGATCTCCCAAGATTAATAAGGACGCTGGTCGCGATCACTGGGCCCCAGTCAACTCCGCGCTCCTGGCTGGTGGCGGCATGAACGTCGGCCAGGTGATCGGATCAACCGACAAACTCGGAGGCTCCGCGGCCAGCCGACCTGTCCATTATCTCGACGTGCTTGCCACGCTCTACCACAATCTTGGCATCGACCCCCACGCCTTTATTCGTGACCAGGCTGATCGTCCGGTGTCGATTCTTCCCCCCACGACCTCGCCAATCTCCGAGTTGGTTGGCTAGGATACGCATGCTGGGGCGCTTGCACTCGGGTTGACCGTGCCCTAGCATTGCTCGGCTGGACTCTGCTCCACCTTCACGGGCTTATCCCCCTCAAGTACACGACCAGGTATTCATCCATGAGGTTGCAAGGACGTCGATCAATCAGGCGCGATTTCTTGCGGGGAATCCTCATGGGGCTCGTAGGGGGTGCTTCGTTAGGCTGTGGCTCTGGAGAGGATGATTCTCGCTCCCAGAAGGACTGGAATAAGGACATGGAAGCACGCCGTCGCGCGTTGGCAAGAGTTCGTGGCGGCTGGAACGGTTTTCCCCCGGGAGGATTGGATTCCGTGTCCCGCAAGAGGTCGAGAAACCGCTGACATCACCGTCAATTTCACGCAAGCACAATCTTGGTCTCGGCCCCAATCACGTCTTTCGTGGCATATCGCGTGTCGACGACTAACGTCGCGTGCTTCACGATCAATCCCCAATCATAGGCCGAATGATCGGTGACGATGATCAGGCAGTCACGCGACTGAAGATAATCCGGCGTGAGCTCCTGGCTGTCCATGCTCAGGTGAGGATACTTGCGCATCGGCGGCAGGGTGGGGATGTGAGGGTCGTTATAATCGACAAAAGCGCCCTTCTTGAGCAAGATTTCCATCAGTTCAAAACCCGGTGATTCGCGGGGATCGTCGACGTCGCGCTTGTAGGCCATCCCCAGGAGCGTAATCTTGCTCCCCTTGACGGGCTTGCCCCGGTCGTTCAAGGCGTCGGCGGTACGGGAAACCACATAGGACGGCATGGCCGTGTTGATTTCGCCCGCCAGCTCGATAAACCGGGTCGACATCCCATGTTTCCGTGCAACCCACGTCAGGTAAAACGGGTCGATGGGTATGCAATGTCCACCAAGCCCTGGCCCAGGATAAAACGCCTGGAATCCAAAGGGCTTGGTCTTGGCCGCGCTGATGACCTCCCAGATATTGACGCCCATGCGGTCGTAGAGCATTTTCAGCTCGTTCACAAGCGCGATATTGACGGCCCGATACGTGTTTTCCAGGATCTTGGAGGCTTCGGCCACCTCCGGGCTGCTGACCCGGACCACCTGAACCGTCACAAGCTCATACAAGGCGGCGGTCAACAGCGAGCTGGCTGGATCCAGTCCACCTACAACCTTGGGAATCTGGGGCGCGGAGAAGACGGGGTTACCCGGATCCTCGCGTTCAGGACTGAAGGCCAGGAAGAAATCGCGGCCCGCGATCAAGCCCGATTGCTCGAGGATCGGTAAGACGACCCCCCGCGTCGTCCCTGGGTAGGTCGTGCTTTCGAGCACCACGAGCTGGCCGATCCGCAATTGGGCCGCGATCGCGCGCGTGGATTTCTCCACGTAGCCAAGGTCTGGATCACGGGCCTCGGTCAGTGGGGTTGGAACGCAGATGATGATGACATCGGCCTCGGCCAGGCGGGTGAAGTCGCTCGTTGGCTCGAATCCCTTGTCGCGCATTCCGGCGACCACGTCATGAGGGATGTGGCCAATGTAGCTCGTGCGCTCGCCGAGTTTCTTGATTTTGGCCGGATCGGTATCAAAGCCCAACACCCGAAAGCCCTGATCGCTGAAAGCACGGACCAACGGCAAGCCAACGTAACCCAATCCAATGACCCCGATCCGCGCGGACTTGCTCTTGATCCGGGCGAGCAGCTCGAGGCCCACGATATCATCGCCAGGACACGGAGGGTGATCGGTGGTGTTCATCGGCTTCTTCGATCGAGCGGATTGTTCAAATCAAGGGAGACGGTTCCCACATCCGAGATGTCGTCCCTGGGGACGGCAAGATCGGAAATCGGTAATCGCCATGTCCTGGGATTGTAAACTTCGGCGAGAACCCCATAAAGCCGGCGCGACGGCCGACGGGCGGATTTGGGATTCATGTCCTAGATTTTGAGCGAGCAGGCGTGATCAATTTGGCGGTCGTGCCGCGCCCAAAGTCATGCGAGGGCCTCGCCCCGTGAATCATGCGCTCGCGCGGCCGATAACGGAGCCCAGGGCTCCTTCGCAACCCCCCGATGCCGCGATGACCGTGCTCTGGTTGATTCTGGGAGTCTGCGGCTGGGTCTTTATGGGTTCGTTGTTTCTTGATGCGATGCGGCCCTCGGCGAATCGTGTCAACGATTTTTATCAGGACTGGGGGAGCGCGCGCAACCACCAGGTTGGGGTGGCGATCTACAGCCACCATGGAGTGAGTATCCCGCGGCATCTGGGAATTGCCTTCGATCCCGCCGCGGGTGTCGATTACAACGCTCATCCCCCGACGACGGTGCTCTTGACCCTACCGTTCGCGGCTCTCGATTACCGTGACGCGGTCCTGGCTTGGAATTCACTCTCGCTCACGGCGTTCTTGATCAGCTTGTTGATCACCGCCCGAATCTTGACCGCTCCCGCCTGGCTCTGGACTCCAGTGCTGGCTGTCCTTCCTTTTTGCCATCCCCTTTATGGATCACTTTTTCAGGGTCAGCTCACCCTGATTCTGGTGTTTCTGGTGACGGCGACCTGGGCTCTGGATCGCTCGGGGCGATCCGACCTAGCCGCGATCGTGCTTGGAACCGCGGCGGCGATCAAGCTCTTCCCAGCGTTCTTGCTCTTGATTCCAGCGGCCCAGGGGCGAATTCGACCGATTTTGGTCACTCTGGCGACGTTTCTGGGGCTCTCGGCGCTTGCCGCCTGGATCCTCGGAGTCGATGCATACCGCGATTATTTCCAGATCGTCCTTCCCGCTCAGACGCGCTTTCGTAGCCTGGGCTATAACTACGCGATCGCCGGCCTCTGGCATAAGCTTTTCGACCCCGCTGGAGAACATGG
>JAKBAP010000512.1 GCA_021808995.1 Planctomycetota bacterium
AGGCCCTCGATCGCCTGGTCCAACCGCTGGTCGCCGGGATCTACACGGCCGACCCGAACGATCTTTCCCTGAGAGCGACCTTGCCTCAGTTTCTGGCGATGGAGCGCGAGCACCGGAGCCTGATCCTGGCGGGCTGGCGGGAATCGCGACGGAGCGGCCCGCGTGATCCCGCCAGGAGCGCCTCCGGGGCTCGATATGGGATGTTCGTGTCGCTGGCCGACGGCATGGACACCCTTCCGAAGGCACTCGCGGCCGCGCTCGCGCCTGGGACCCTGCGGACCGAGGCGGTCGTTCGCCGGATCAGCCGCGACGATTCGACCCGTTCGTGGCTGGTGGAACTCCTGGACGGGCCGCCGATCGAGGCGGACGCGGTGATCCTCGCGACCGAGGCCCACGTGGCCGCAAGGTTGCTCGACGCCCAGGACTCGGCCCTGGCCCATCAGCTTCGGGCGATCCCCTATGCCTCGTCGGCGATCGTCAATCTCGGCTACCGACGCGACCAGATCAAACACCCCTTGGACGGCTTTGGCGCGGTCGTCCCCGCGATCGAGGGGCGATCGATCCTGGCGATTTCGTTCCTGTCGGTGAAGTTCCCCGGCCGCGCTCCGGCGGGAACCGTGCTGCTGCGGGTGTTCCTGGGTGGGGCGATGAATCCCGGCTTGCTCGAGCTCGACGACGACACGATCGAGGGAGTCGTCGAGCGCGAGCTTGGCGAATTGATCGGCGCGTCGAGTCCCCCGCTCTTTTCAAGGATCGGCCGCCATCCCCGTTCGATGCCGCAATACAATTTGGGCCACCTCGAGCGCGTGGCGGCCATTCGGCTCCAGCTTTCGAAATACTCTCGCCTCTATCTGGCCGGCGTCGCCTACGACGGGGTCGGCATTCCCGACTGCGTCCACGCGGCCGAATCGACGGCCGACGCCTTGATGGACTCGCTCTCGACTTCCGCCGCCTCCGCCGCGTGAACCAACAATCTCGAGCCAAGATCCACGCCCCAGGAACGAACAACTCCCAACGTCCCGGCCGGGTCCGACATTTTTCATCGTCGCCTCTTGCCGTGGATGCCACGATCCGGTTAGCTTGTCTGATCATTGTCCGAGGTGGGATCGGCGACTCTCTCCGGGCGCTGATCCGACTTCCGCCGTCAAATTCTCCCGCACCACGACCCGCATCAAGGAAACGAAGGCATGGCGGATCCGAAGGACGCGTCGGCCGGCGAACGACTCAGCGAAGGCGACGTCGAGGCGATCAACCACCTGCGCGAGGCCCACGGGCGGCTCAAGCGCGAGCTCGCGCGGGTGATCGTGGGCCAGGACGCGGTCGTCGAGCGGCTGGCGATCTGCTTGTTCGCGCGCGGGCATGCGCTGCTCATGGGGGTGCCCGGGCTGGCCAAGACCCTCATGGTCAATAAACTCGCCGAGACGATGTCGCTGAAGTTCAGCCGCATCCAGTTCACCCCCGACCTGATGCCGATGGATATCACCGGCACCGATATCCTGCAAGACACCGCCGAGGGGCGGAGGGCCTTTGAATTCGTTCCCGGCCCCGTGTTCGCCAACATCGTCCTGGCCGACGAAATCAACCGCGCCCCACCCAAGACCCAGGCGGCCATGCTGGAGGCGATGCAGGAACACAACGTGACGGTTCTCGGCAAGGTGTTTCACCTTCAGGAACCGTTTCTGGTGCTCGCCACCCAGAACCCGATCGAGCAAGAGGGGACGTACCCACTCCCGGAGGCCCAGCTCGATCGATTTATGTTCCTGATCGAACTCGACTATCCGTCCGAGGCCGAGGAGATTCAGATCGCCCGGACGACGACCGGGGAATCGCTTCCCAAGCTGGACCACCTGATGACCCCCGAGGAGGTCGTCCGTCACCAGGCGCTGATCCGGCGAGTTCCGGTCCCGGATCATATTTACAAATTCGCGGCCAAGCTGGCGCGAAAGACGCGCCCGGACGGTCCGTCCGCTCCGGCGTGGCTTAAGCCCTTGGTTTCCTGGGGGGCGGGTCCGCGGGCCGTGCAATACCTGATCCTGGGGGCGAAGGCCCGGGCCGCGCTCAATGGCAGCTACATGGTGCGGCTCGAGGACGTTCACGCCGCGGCGGCCCCGGTGCTCACCCACCGGATCATCACGACCTTCGCCGCTCAGGCCGAAGGGATCGACGCCAAGAAAATCGTCCGCCGCCTGCTCGAGGAAACCGAGTCCGAGGCATGACCAAACCCCCGCCCCCTTGTTCGTTCGCGACCGAGGGGGCGGGCGATTCGACCCACCGCGGGAAGGGATCGATCATCAACGAGGACCGATCGCGCGATGTTTCCTGAAAGCCGCCAGCGAAGTTTCCTGAACCCTGGGGTGTTATCCCGGCTCGGCGGGTTTCCGTTGTTCGCGCGACGGCCCATGCAAGGGGCCGTCTCGGGCCGGCACCCCAGCCCCCATCGCGGGTCGTCGATCGAATTCGCCGAGTATCGCAAGTACGTCCCAGGGGACGACCCCCGCCGCATCGACTGGCGCGCCTATGGCCGCACCGACCGCTATTTCGTCAAGGAATTCGAGGCCGACACCAATCTGCGACTCTGCTTGGTCGTGGACACGTCGGGGTCGATGGATTTCGGGTCCAAGGACATCACGAAGATCGAATTCGCCCGCCGGATCGCGGCCACCCTGGGGCATCTCGCGCTTCAGCAAGGGGACGCCGTCGGGCTTTCGTGCGTGGCCGGCGGGATCATTCGCGATATCCCCCCCAGGCGCAATCCCTCGCATCTCATGAACATTTTCGATATTCTCGAAGCCACCGTCCCCAAGGGGCCCAGCCAGATCCCGGAGGTCCTGCACGAGATCGCGGAGACCGTCTCGCAACGGGCGCTCGTGGTCATTATCTCGGATCTTTTCGTCGAGCCAGGGCTCTTGCTCGAGAGCTTTCAGCACCTGCGGTTTCGTAAGCACGACGCGGCCGTGTTTCACCTGCTCGACCCCCAGGAGACGGCCTTTGACTTTCGCCGCCCGATTCGGTTCCTGGACATGGAAGGGGGGCCGTCGATTTTCGCCGACCCCAGCGAGATCGCGGATCGCTACCACGAAGCGCTCGGGAGCTACCTCTCGGGCCTCAAGCAAGTCATGCTGGAATCGGCCGTCGACTATCATCGGGTCTCGATCGACGAGGATTACGAACAAGTCTTGATCCGATTCCTGATCGGTCCGACGCGATCCCGAGGGGTACGATGAGCTTTCTCGAACCCATGCTGCTGGCGGCGTTGCCGCTCGCCTCGTTGCCGGTGATCATCCACCTGATCAACCAGCGGCGGTATCAAACCGTGCGCTGGGGGGCGATGATGTTCGTGCTCCAGGCCAACCGGATGTCGCGTGGCTATGCCCGAATCCGGCAGCTCCTGATCATGCTCGTTCGCATCCTGGCGATCGCGACCCTGATTTTCGCCATCAGCCGGCCGCTCGCCGGGGGGTGGCTGGGGGTCGCCGCCGGCGGCCGGCCCGACGTCACGCTGATCCTGGTCGATCGATCCCCGAGCATGCGGGAAACCGAGGCCGGCATGCCCGGCGGCAAGCTGGAATCGGCCATCGCCAGGCTGGTTCCCACCCTCGAGACCCTGGGCTCGGACCGGTTCGTCCTGAT
>JAKBAP010000060.1 GCA_021808995.1 Planctomycetota bacterium
CAGGTCGCCGGTTCGGACAAGCTCGGCGAATTCGTTGCAATTATCGAGGAAGAGCATCTCGATCAGCCCATTGAGGGCAAAGAAGCATCCGACGAAAAACAAATACTGGGGCTCGGTCCAGCCCGCGACGTTGCTGGATCGCGCGAAGACGACCCGGTAAAAGGCCAACATGATGGCCAGCCAGAGGACCTCGACGCTCACCTTGACCAGGAAATTGCCCCGGAACGCCAGCTCCCGGCTCAGGGAGTGGGCGGCCAGGGCGCGGAGAATTCTCGGATATCGAGCGAATCGCGCGAGTGGGCTCATGGCGTTGTTTACCCTCCGAAGGCGCTATATCTGCGTAGGCCGCGGCGATACAGCACGCGCGACAGCACGATGAAAAACAGACTCCAGGCCACGCCACCGGCGAGGCCCCAGGCGAGCTCGGCCCCCTTGACCTTGCCCAGGAACACGACCGCGGGAAAGTAGGCCATGTACTGGAACGGAAGGAGCTTGAGCAGGCCGCTCCAGGGCTGGGGCAAGAGATCCAAGGGGAGCATGTGGCCGGAGATGAAAAAGTTGAGCGTCATCACGATATACAACAGGGACGTGACCTCGAGAAACCAGAATCCGACCATGGCGACCGTGGCCTCGAAGAAAAACCCCACCGCGAACGCGATCCCGAGCGATGCCGCGAACGCCGCGAGCGTCCCCGCGTCCGGGAAACCGTCGAAAAACCCTCGGCAGACGATAAACAAGAGCGCATAGGGAATGAATGACATAATGATGTAGGTGATCTTGTGGGCGATGCGATAGGATATCAAATATCCGATCATGTCCATGGGCTGGATCATGTAGCGCTTGACGGTTCCCTCGCGGACCTCGCGGGCGACGCCGCCGGCGAGTCCCGGCATGCTGGAAAACATGCGACTGATGTTGGTGAGCAGCAAATAGGCGATCATCTCGCGGTATCGGAACCCCGCGAGCGAGGTCTGGCCCGAGCCCGCGTAGATGGCGCGCCAGAGCAATATCGTGGTCACCATGGGGAGGAATCGCAGGATGGTCCCGAGCAGGAAATCGCCGCGGTAGGTCATTCGCTCCTTGAGCGAGGTCTGGAAGATCGCCAGGTATTTCCGGATCGCGATCCAGCCGGCCGCGAGGGGCGAGGTCGCGTCGGGGGCGCGGACCGACCAGGGCTCGAGCGCGGGTTCGGCGATCGTGTCAGGCGGCGTCATGGGCGGCCTCCGCTTCCTCGAAGACTCGGGAAATGACCTCCTCGAGCGGAGGTTCCTCGACGCTCACGTCGGCGACCACCGACCGCTCCAGTATCGCCGCCAGCACCCCGGCGACACGGGCCCTCTCAACCTTGATATCGGCCGTCGGGCCGTCCTTGCGAACGACCACGCCGTACGAATCGAGATCGTCGGGCGCGGATTCCTCGAATCGAAGCTTGACGAGCTTGGTCTCCCCGAATCGCTCGATCACGCCAGCCAGGGGGCCGTCGTACACAAGCGATCCGTGGTTGATCACCAGCACCCGCTCGCAGAGGGCCTCCACGTCTCGCATGTAGTGGGAGGTCAGGAGCACCGTCACCCCTCGACGCGCGTGGTAATCCTTCAGGCATCGCTGGATCTTGGACTGGGCGACCACGTCCAGGCCGATCGTGGGCTCGTCCAGGAGCAACACTCGGGGCCGATGGAGCAGGGCCGCGATCAGCTCCATCTTCATCCGCTCACCGAGCGAGAGCTCGCGGACGGCTTGCTTGGTGAGCTTCTCGACCCCCAGGAGCTCGGTGAGCTCGCCCAGGGTCTCCGTGAATTCGGCGTGGGGGATCGAATAGATTTCGCGATGAAGCTGGAAGCTATCGCCGGCGGGGAGGTCCCACCAGAGCTGGTTTTTCTGCCCCATCACGAGCGAGAATTGGCGGCGAAACGCGTCCTCGCGATTCCAGGGGACGTGGTCCAGAACCCGGGCCTCGCCGCTCGTGGGATGGATCAGGCCCGAGAGCATCTTAAGCGTGGTTGTCTTGCCGGCGCCATTGGGCCCGAGAAAGGCCACCATCTCGCCCGGCTCGATCGTGAAGCTCACGCCACCGACGGCCTTGACCTCGCGGTATTCGCGGTGAAACAGGCCACGCAGCGACCCCGCGAGGCCCGTTTGCTTCTGGACCACCCGGTAGGTCTTTTTCAGATTCCTGGCTTCGATCATCCCCATTGACGGTTTGCCTCGTGTCGTCGCGACCATGACCACTCGCCCCACGAGGGGCGGTGTCTGGTCAGCGTTTCGGGTTCTGGCCCAGGTTTCCCTCGCGGATGCGAATGTAATGATCGGTGAGCGACGTGCGCAGCGTCGGAACCGGAACCTTGGGCATGTGGCACCCCAGGCAGTCGGACCGGGGATTGACCTTGCAAACGGCGGCCTTGACCACGGGGCTCGTGGTTTTCGAGTCGCCGTGGCACGTCAGGCACTTGGCCTCATGGAGCGCGGGCTCATGAACATCGTCCTGGTGCGGGTCGTGGCAGGTGAGGCACGACATCGCGCCGTTGCTCTGGGTATAGCAGCGACTCAGGGCCAGCGTCACGGCCGTCGAGCGGACATAGCGAGGATCCTCGGGGTTGGCTTCGATCTCGCCACGCACGCCGGTGACGTGGCACTGGGCGCATTGGCCAGTGGCGGCCTCGCCCGACGCGGCCCCGACGTTGGCGATGGCCTTGTCGACCCAGCCGGCCTTCACGGCGGCAAGATGATTCGCCCCGGGGCCATGACAGCGCTCGCAGCCAATCCCCTTGTCGGCGGCCTCGGGCCCGCGGTTCGCGGAGGCCGGCGGGTCGCGGAATTCGCGAGAATCGGTCGTATGACAATATAGGCACCGGACCACGCCGTCTCGCACGTCGATGGCCGCGCCCCGGATGGTCTCGATGGGGTCGTCGTCGCCGACGTCGCCCGCCGTTCGGCCCCACCCGGTTCCTTCCTTCGTGTGGTAATACGAGAGCCTCAGTGCCCGGGCCTTGTGATCGTCTCCCTTCCCGATCATCGTGACGTAGCGATCTCGCAGGCCAAACGCATAATCAATTACCAGGTGAAAGGCCTGGTCCTTGACCTTGGTCACGGCCGTCAGTTTCCCGTTGGACTCGGTGATGGTGTGAGTGGCCTTGGGGTCGTCGGGGTCGATCAGGGGCTTGTCGGGCCGAGGGAGGGTGAGCAAGTCCGCCCCCTGGTGAAACGTGAGGGCGTGGCGTGATCGGTCGTAGGATTTGGCGATCGACGCATGGCAGGCCGCGCAGCGCGTTTCGCCGACGTAGGGGCTCGGCTCGGGCTCGCCAGGGTGGCCGGCTCGATAGCCGCCGGCGCTCGACAGCAGGTCGATCGCCTCGGCGGAACGCCCGCTCGTCAGGAGCGCCCGCGAGAGGAGCCAGTCGGTCTCGGGATCGACGCCATTCGAGGCGCGGATGGCTTGCAATGGGGCCATCGCCTCGGCCGGTCGGCCGAGC
Source organism: Planctomycetota bacterium (assembly GCA_021808995.1). Classification (GTDB taxonomy): domain Bacteria; phylum Planctomycetota; class Planctomycetia; order Isosphaerales; family Isosphaeraceae; genus JAKBAP01. The sequence goes on from JAKBAP010000060.1 coordinate 3,471, forward strand.
TTGAGCAGGCCCCGGGCCAATTGGCGGCGGTAATGAGCGAGGCCGAGAACCGAGCCCTTGGCATCGGGATCGAGCTTGAGGGCTCGTTCCAGCGCGTCGACCGAGCCGCTGGTGTCGTCGAGGATCGCGCGGATTTCCCCGAGCAGGAGCAACCCACGCGCGTCCCAACCTGGCTGTCTCGAGAGCTTTTCCGCGGCGTTGGAGGCGTCGTCGAGCCTGCGCAGACGGGCGGCCAGGCGCGCGAGATTGTCGAGCAGCTCGGCCCGATCGGGGCCGGCGGCATCCCCTTTCTTGAAGAGTTCGAGGGCGGTCTCAAGCCGGCCGAGCCGGGCAAGACCCAGGCCGAGCAACAGGTAATCCTCGGAATCGAGAGCCTCTCCCTTGAGCCGTTCGGAATAGATCGCGGCCGCCGTTTGATCGTGCTCCATGCGACCCGATGCCCGGGCCAGTATCCGCAGGGCCTCGGTATTGTCGCCCCGCTCCCGAATCAGTCGCCGCGCGAGCTCGTCGGCCCGAGCCCAGTCGCCGCGGTCATAGGCGGCTCGAGCCTCGGCGACGCGGGACGATGTTGGCTTGAGCGAGTCCCGATAACGAGCGGGCAGATAGCCCTGAAGCTCATAGACCGCCCCAGCCATGAGCACCAGCACGACGGCCGCCGCCGCCAGCCAGGCGTACATCGACGTCCTGGACCTACCCATCGACCTCGTCTTCATCGTTTGGCTCGAACCCGGCCCGCCTCGGTCGTAATCACCCAAAAGCCCCAACGGCCCCCGGAACGTGGTCCTTCACGATACCAGGAATCGCCGTTCCGCGCCTGGGTCGCACGATAGGTTCTTGACGTGGATACCGCGAACCAATCACTTCACCAATCATCCCTGTTCGAGGTGCCCCGGCTTAGGCCCGTCCGTGTCCGTCCTGGGAGCGCGGCGTCCCGCCCGCTCGGATGATTCGAGCGTGTGGGACGCCGGCGCTCGCTTGCTCTACTCATCGCCATGATCGGTTTCGAGGACCGAAACCTTCGACTTCCGCCAGCGACCCTCGTGCTCCGAATCTTGCCTGGGCTTCTTCTCCCGCGCTGACGCTCTCTCCCGAATCGGGAGTCGGCCCCCGTTGACCGACACCATCACCACCGACGGTCGGGAATGTCTCGGGCTGCCCTCATCCTTGGACCTGCTGGTCGGTTCGCTCCCGGCCGATCTTCTCGACAATCCGTTCGATCGGCTTGGGCGCGATTGTCGGGTCGGCTCACCCAGTTTGGACGCGTGGGCTCGACCTGAGCACGGGGGCGACCGGGTCACGGGCTACACGCGCCCGCCACTCGCCAAGGCGAGCTGGCCGAGCGGGTTCATCTTGCGCCTCAGATGTCGATATCCTTTGCCGTATACGCTTCTTCCATGATGAATTTGAACCGGGCCTCGGGTTCCTTGCCCATGAGGTCGCTCATGGTGCGTTCGGTGTAGGGGCGGTCGTCCGAGGGGACCATGACCCTGAGCAGCCTGCGCCTGGCGGGGTCGAGGGTGGTTTCGTAGAGCAGCTTGGCGGGCATTTCGCCCAGGCCCTTGAAGCGGGTGACGTTGGGCTTGGCGTTCTTGGGGAGCTTGGCCAGGATCCGGTCGCGGGCGGCGTCGTCGGAGGCCCAGCTCGTGTCTTGCCCCCATGTCACCTTGTACAGAGGCGGGCAGGCGAGAAAGATCCGGCCGTCGGCCAAAAGGCCTGGCATGTGACGATAAAAGAATGTCAAGAGCAAGGTCGCGATGTGGTGCCCGTCGGAATCGGCGTCGGTGAGCAGGATGATCTTGCCATAGCGCAACCGCGCTGGATCGTAGGGTTCGTCGACGCCGCAGCCGACAGCGCTCGCGATGTCGGTCAGTTCCTTGTTGTCGAGAACCTTGGCCTTGCCGGCCTGTTCGGCGTTGAGAACCTTCCCTTTCAAGGGCAAGATGGCCTGAAAATCGCGGTCGCGGCCCTGCTTGGCCGAGCCGCCGGCCGAGTCCCCTTCGACGATGAACAGCTCGGAATGGTCGGGGTTGCCGCTGTCGCAGTCGGCGAGCTTGCCGGGAAGGTTGAGTCGGCCCGAGATCGGAGTCTTGCGCCTTACCTGGGTGGCGGCGGCGCGGCTGGCCTCGCGCGCCCGCGCCGACTGGATCACGCGGGCCACGATGGCGTCGCCCACGCTCTTGTTCTTGAGCAGGAAATTCTCAAGGGCGGGCCGAGCCAGCGATTCCACCTGGGCCTTGACCTCGGGGTTGTTGAGCCGGCCCTTGGTTTGACCCTGGAATTGGGGTTCGCGGACGCAGACCGCCAGCACGGCCGTCAGCCCCTCGCGAATGTCCTCGCGCTTGATTTCGAGCCCTTTCTTGACCAGGTCGTGGGTTTCCATGAACCGTGAGACGGCGGTTCCGACAGCGCCCAGGAGTCCGAGCTCGTGGGTGCCTCCGTCGCGGGTGGGGATCGTGTTCACGAACGAGCGGACGTCCTCGTCGGTGGCTTCGGTCCAGGCCAGGGCGAGGTGACAGCGCAGGCCGCTGACCTCGTCCTCGCGCTCGAGCACGAAGGGGGTGGCGACGCGCTGATCGGCGCGCTGGGCGTTGACTGAGTCGAGGAAATCGGCGACGCCGCCATCGTGGCGAAATTCGACGGAGGTCTTGTTTTTCTGGTCGACGAACGCGATCACGAGGCCCTTGTTGAGGTAGGTCTTGACCTCGAGCCGCTCGGCGATCAGGGAGGTGTCGTAGCTCAGGTCCTGAAAGATGTCGGTATCGGGGGTGAAGGTGACGGTGGTTCCCGTCCCGCGGACGGGCTCGCCACGCTCGACGGGGCCCAGGGGCTTGCCGCGGCGGTATCGTTGTTCATGGGCGAGGCCGTCGCGGCGGACCTCGACGACGAGGCTCTTGGAGAGGGCGTTGACCACGCTGGCCCCGACCCCGTGGAGGCCGCCGGCGACCTTGTACGCGTCGTTGTCGAATTTGCCGCCGGCGTGGAGCGTGGTGAAGATCACCTCGAGCGCGCTCGTCCCCGTCTTGGGGTGGGCGTCGACGGGGATCCCGCGGCCGTTGTCGGCGACGGAGATGGTCTTGCCGTCGGCGTGGAGGGTGACGGTGATCCGGCTGGCGTGGCCGTTCATGACCTCGTCGACGGCGTTGTCGACGATTTCCCAGAGCAAGTGGTGCAGGCCAGTCTTGTCGACGCCGCCGATGTACATGCCAGGCCGACGGCGGACGGCCTCGAGCCCCTCGAGAACGGTGATCGACTTGGCGTTATAGGTTCCTGACGACATGAGAAGTCCTTATTTCAACCCGGTTTCCGCCAGTCCGTTCCCGCCTGGGCGTTCTCGATCGCGTGGTTCATTTTAGTCGCCCCCGTCTCCCTTGCCGGAGCCATCGGCGAATTCCTCGAGGGCGGGGATTGGCTCGGCCTCGGAGGGGACGACCGCCTCGAGCGTGCCCCGTTGCAGGATCGTATATCCCTTGCCTCCTCGACCGGCGACGGGATACTTGGTCGCGCGGACGATCTGGATCGATCCCCGGCTGGTGCGGACCGAGAGCCCCTCGCGCTTGCGGTCGGCGAGGACAAAGCCCAGCACGCGGTCCTTGGCGTCGAGCTTGATCGCGGCGACCCCGCGGGCGGGGCCAGAGACGATGTTGGCCTCCACGACCGGGAAGATCAGCACTCGGGCCAGCCTGGTCGCCAGGCAGACGTTTTCGGTTCCGTCGGTGGTCTGAACGCCCACGACCAGATCGCCCGGGAAATTGGGGTCCAGGCGGGCGGCCAGGCGTCCCTTGCGGGTCGAGATCGGGGCGAAGGTCGCGAGGGCGAACCGCAAGACCTTCCCGCCCGCCGTGAGGGCGACCCCATACGGAGGAGGGGGGGGGCCCGCGGCCTCGCCGTGCCCCTCGCTGGTCCCGTTCCGTTCGGTCGTTCCATTCGCCTCGGGCTCGTCGACCAGGAGCCGCTGGGTCATCCGGGGGAGCGATTGGGGTGTCTTGCCAGGATCGGGAAGGCAGCGGGGGTCGTGGCAGATCACGCCCACCAGGTGCTCCTGATCATCCAGGGCGAAGTGCTTTTGAATCGGCTCGCCGTGCCCGGTCGTCAGCGGGACATCGTTGACCCGCATCGTATAGCCGATGCCCCGATCCGTGAAAAACGTCACCGTCTGTCGCGCCCGGGCTCGGTACACCCAGCCCACCTGGTCGTCGTCGCGGACGCGGATGCTGGCGATGTCGGTAAACGACCGCTGTCGCTTGGCCCAGCCGTCCCGGGTGACGATCACCCAGGAATCCTCGTCGACGATATAGTCTTCCTCGCGATACTCGACGGGAGCGCCCGGGGCCTCGATCGTTGATCGCCGCGCGTCGCCATGCTCGCGGGCGATCTCCTTGAGCTCCTCGCGAACCATCCGCCAGCGCGCGGGCTCGTCGTCGAGCAAGAGCTCGATCTCGCGTGCCCTCGCCCTGCGCTCCTTGAGCTCGTTCAGGATGTCCTTGACCTCGAGCTTGCCCAGGCGATAAAGCTTCATCTCGAGGACGGCGTCGGCCTGGAGCTCGGAGAGATCGAATCGGGCGATGAGCTTGGGGGCGGCGTCGGCCTTGCCATTGCTGTCGCGGATGATCTGAATGGCCTCGTCGAGATACTTGAAGACAATCGCGAATCCCTCAAGGATGTGGATTCGCTCGAGCAGGTTCTTGAGCTCGAACCTGAGCCGCCGGGCGACGACCTCCATGCGGAAGTCGAGAAAGTGCTCGAGGATCGCCTTGAGGTCGAGCCGGGCGGGCACGGCGACGACGGCTTCCTCCGCGGGGAGCAGACAGGTGAGATTGACGCCGAAATTCACCTGCAAGGGCGAGTTCTTGTAGAGATAGGCCATGGCCGCGGCCGCGCTCGCGCCGGGCTTGAGCTCAAGCAGGATCCGGACGTCGTCGGTGGAGAGGTCCTTGACGTTGGTGAGCTGCGGGACCAGCCCCTTGCCGATCAGCTCGCCGACGCGGGCGACCAGGGCGTCCTTCTCGACCCCAAAGGGGATCGACGTGATCAGGATCGCCCCCGCGCGCTCGGGGTGGGCCTCGTAGGTGCCGCGGAGTTTGATCGAACCCTGCCCAGTGGCGTAGATCTGGCGGAGCTCGTCGGCCGTGTTGAGGATCACGCCGCCGGTCGGGAAATCGGGCCCATGGATATGCTTGAGGATTCGCTCAAGGGGCAGGTCGCGATGATCGACAAGCGCGACGAGCGCGTTGCAGACTTCCTTGAGGTTGTGGGGCGGGATGTTGGTGGCCATCCCGACCGCGATCCCCGCGACGCCGTTGACGAGCAGGTTGGGGAACTGGGCGGGGAGGACGATCGGTTCGTCGGCCGTCGAGGAATAATTCGGGCGGAACTCGACGGTTTGTTCCCGGAGCTCCTCCAGGAGCATCTCGGCGAGCGGGGTGAGCCGGCACTCGGTGTAGCGCATGGCGGCCGGGGGGTCGCCGTCGAGCGAGCCGAAATTGCCGTAGCCCTCGACCAGGGTCTGGCGCAAGCTGAAGGGCTGGGCCATTCGCACGAGCGCGTCGTAGATCGATTGATCGCCGTGGGGGTGATAGGTCTTCATGACCTCGCCGACGACGGCGGCGGACTTCATGAACCGGCTGGTCGAGGTGACGCGGAGGTCGGCCCACATCGCGTACAAGATCCGCCGTTGGACCGGCTTGAGCCCGTCGCGAACGTCGGGGAGCGCGCGCGAGGTGATCACGCTGAGCGCGTAATTCAAGTAGCGCGAACGGGCCGCCTCGGCCAGGGCCACGTCCTCGACAACTCCGGTTCGCCGGCGGTCGTCGCCTTGCGTGCCCCGGTCCTTTGTTCCCTTCCGTTTCGCCATTGCCGCTCACATCCCGAGCAAGTCGCCCGCCGCCGGTTCCGTCAATGAGGGCGAAGTCCACCCCGACCCCAAGGCCGTCCCCAATCCCCGACCGGCCTGGAATGGGGTTCCAGGCTCTTCATCGCGAGGTCAGGGTCCTCGAGAAGCTATCAGAAGTCACACGGGCTCGGCAATGGACGATGTCGACGCCCCGTCCCTGGGATCGTGGGTCGACTGGTTCCGCGCGTGTGGTTTTACCGCTACAATACGTGCGTATACAATAAAGGCGACGGTTCGGCAATGCCGACCCTTGTCGTGGTGGGGGTCTGGGTGGATTTGACGGATGAGGACTTCCCGTGTTTCTTGGCTGGTTTCGGCGTCGGGTCAAGGTGGCGGAGCGGCGGGTCGATGCCGCGGCGATCATGCGGCAGGCGCGGAGGCTGCGGTTTCGGGCGCGGCCTGGGGCGATCTCGCGGCTTGCCGGGCTCTATCATGGAGCGCGCCCGGGGGTGGGGCTGACCTTCGCCGAGCTCAAGGCCTACGAGCCCGGCGACGACGTCCGCCACCTTGACTGGAACGTGACGGCCCGGCTGGGTCGGCCGTTCGTGAGGCGGTTTGTCGAGGAGCGGTCGTTGGTTTTGTGGCTCGTGGTCGACGTTTCGGCGAGCATGCATTTTGGCTCGGATCAATCGACCAAGGCCGATCGGGCCGCGCAGGCGGCGGCCTTGCTGGCGACGGCGGCCCTACGAAACGGTGATAACGTGGGGCTGATGTTGGTCTCGGACCAGATCGAGCTCGAGCTCCCGCCGGCCACTGGCGGTCGGCGGCTAGGACGGATCGTGCGGGCCCTGGTGGCCGCGCCGACGGTCTCGGGGAAGACTCGCCTGGGCGTCGCCGGCGAGCGGCTCGCGCTCGCTGGCCGACGGGCGCTCGTGGTCGTGGTGAGCGACTTCCTGAGCGATGAAAAAATGGCGTGGCGGGGGGTGGCGCGCAGGCACGACATCATCTTGCTCCGCGTGGTCGACCCTCGAGAGTCCTCGCTCCCGAGCGCGGGCATCCTGGCCCTGGAATCGCCCGAGGATGGGGCTCGGATCACCATCGATTCCAGCTCGCCGCGGATGCGAAAGCGCTATGCCGAGGCCGCCAGACGCCGTTCGCAAGCCTTTGCCCGAATGTGTTCCAGCACGGGGGTCCAGGGATTCACGATGAGCACCGACGTGGACCCCTTGCGATCGCTCACGGAGTTGTTTCGGGGCCGAGCGGCCCGGCGGTGGGGCCCATGAATCCCCTCGAGGCTCGATCGCTCGCTCCGCCGCGGCCGAATCCAGGTCCAGAGCCCTGGCCGGGTCACGCGCGGGCCGGCATGAGGACGTGGCTCGGGGTCGCGGTGGTGGTGGCCGTCGTGGTGGGGTGGTTTTGGTTTCGCCGTACGCGCGGGCGTCGCTCGCCCCGCGAAGGAACGATCCGCACGCGGGGATCTGGCCAGAGCGCGAGCGAGTCGCTCCTGGAGCTCGCGGTGTCGGTGCGGGGAGCCTTAGGCGCTCGACCGGGGCCTTCGTGGCCCGCGCGAACCACGGAGGAGATCGCCGCCGACCAGCCGCTTCGTGAATCGCTCGGTGACGAGATGTTCGAGAGCCTGGTCGCCTTTCTGCTCATGGTCGACACGCTCAAATTCGCGCCCTCCGCGTCATCGTCGGACGCGGAGCGGCTGGCGGCGGATTTCGCGAAGTGGTCCCGATGGGCGATCGACCTTGAGCGATCGCTTAAGGCGCGGGCGAATGGGAAGGCGCGTCATTCCACGGCTTCGGCTCGCTCCTCGGGCACGGCATCGGGCAGGCGGACGACCTGATCGCGGCGAAAGCGAATGCCAATCATGTCGCTCCGATAAACTCCAGTGCGCACCCGTAATCGCCAGGTCGATTCGTCGCCAAGCTCCTCCAGGATGCCGGGAGCGCTGGCCACCAGGGTCTCGGTCGATTCGCCGGGAGCGAGTGGGGCGAGGCTCTGGCCCTCGATCATCCATTCGCTGTCGGGCGCCAGGGGAAACATGGGGAATCGCTTTTGCCCGCTGGTCGCGATCTCGGATCGATCCCAGCGCGACGAGGGCTGATCACGCAGAAATGAGCGATGGAGCGGGGCGAAGGTCACGTCGGGCGAGCGATTGGTGAATCGGACGCGGAGAATGAGCGACTTGGTCCCCTCCCTGCGCCACTCGTCCGAGTGGATCGATCGCACCAGCGAGACCCGATCGGCCGTGATCTCGAGTGGGGTCGCCTCGAGGTCGCCGAGTCGGATCGAGCCGTTCAATTCGACGGTGTTTTCCTTGGGAATTGGCGGTGGCGCGGCCTCTGGCGCGTGAGCATCGGCCTCGATGGGGATCGCATCACCGGTGGATTGATCCGACTGGCCAGCCGCGGGGGTCATCTCTGAACCGCGGAACCGTCCCGAGACGACCAGCCAGGTGAGCAAGATCGTCAGCGCGGTCGAATACACGAGCAAGAACAAGAGGGACCAGGGAAACCGGACGTCATCGAGGTAGGGTTGGGCGGGTTTCGCGTGGCGAGGGGAATCCGAAGGGGTCGAGGCTTGGTCGACATGGATCGCGTCGGCGGGGAAGAGTTCGGGGTCTGGAGATTCAATCACGAACCCCGCCAGCGGGGAATCTCCGGGATGATTGGCGTGGGTGACGTCGGCCGCTGGGGGCGCGCTCGCGACGGGGACGACCTGAGCCGCGGTGGCGAGGGATCCGGGGGGTGGGGAGACCTCGGCGCTCGGTGGGGTTGGCTCCTGGAGCGGGTGCGACTCGAGGAACGGGTCGGGCTCGAGGCCGGGTTGCAGGAAGCTCAGCGGGATTTCATCGGTTCCAGAGTCGCGAGAGAGTCGGGCGGCCGCCTGGCGCAAGGCCGCCATGGCGGCCTCGGCCTCGGCCCCCTGGGCGTGGGGACCGTCGGGATTGGGGGTGGGGTGGGGCTGATCGACCTTGTTGCGGCTCATCGCTTGCCTCATTTCCGAGGTGAACTTGACCATCGCGACGCCGGATCACACTCTTCGCATCCAAACCGTCGTGCCGGCGCCGGCGGTGAGCAAACGGGCGGCGTCGCCGTTCGTGACCGCGATCTCGACCCAGCCAGTGCTTCCCACGAGCGCGATCAGCGTACCAGCCGGCCCATCGCCATAGGTCCGCGCGACGCCAGGGATTCGCTCGCCGGCGATTTCGATCATCCAGTTGTCTCTTGATGTTTCGCCAAGCTGATCAATGTTGATATTCGTGATCAAATTCCCAAAGCTGTCGCGGAAAATCACCTCGCCCACGAATCCGCGATCGTCGTGGTTGGGCTCGAAATTCTTGAGCTTGATGAATCGGTCCGCGCGCGCTCCGAGCTGGTTGGGATCACCCCCCTTGAGCAAATGGGCCGCGGCGGGGGCGAGGATATCGCGCCCGTGAAAGGTCGCGGAGACGACCCGGCGGCGAATCGCGGGGTTGGTGATCTCCCACGCGCCCACGACATCGCGCCCACGCGCGGCCCCGGTGATCAGGCCGTTGTCGGGAAGCACGAACCACTGGTCGGCCATCTGGACGGCGATCAGCCGCCGATCGGTTCCAACGCCGGGGTCGATCACCGCCAGGTGCACGGTCCCCTTGGGAAAGGCGTCGACGACCCCCGCCAGGACGAACCCCCCCTCAAGGATGTTTTGCGGCGAAATCGTGTGGCAGACGTCGATTAATTGAGCTCCGGGGGCAAGGTCCAGCAGCACCCCCTTGAGCGCGGCCACATAAGAGCCGCCGAGCCCGAAATCGGTCGTCAGGCTGACGATGGCCGGCTGGATCACGAGTGGGCTCCTCGTTGGCTCGGGGCTGGTGGTTGACGGTCAGGCGGTCGGTGGTGCCTCGTGACTCGCGGTGATCCGCGAGGTCATCCCCCCGCGGGGGTTGAAATGGCCGACGACCTTGATCCGCCGCGGTTGGCACGACGCGACCAGATCGTCAAGGATCGTATTGATCGAGTGCTCGTAGAAAATCCCCCGATCCCGGAACGCGAAGAGATAGAGCTTGAGACTCTTGAGCTCCAGGCAGGTCGCCCCCGGTGTGTAGGTGATCGTGATGACCCCGAAATCCGGCTGCCCCGTCTTGGGACAGACCGCCGTGAACTCCGGGCAGGTGATCTCGATCTCATAATCACGCGCGGGGAACTGATTGGGGAACGTCTCCACCAGGGGCATCGGCGAGCCTCGATCGGGCATGATGAAACGCCGCGCGATCCGGCCGCGCGGCTCTCGAACGCGCATCGACCCGACGCGCGGTCACTTAAACTCTATGTTAGTGAATCCCTCCTGGAAAGGGAGTAGGATTCCGGTCGGCCCGTGCGAGATCATCCTTGATCGCTGGGGCGGGGGCGTCGTGAGATAGGCCCGCAAGCTAACTCGAAACCATTTGCGACCGCGGGACAACGCTTGCCTTCAACGAGATCAGGAGACTCTCATGCCCAAGCCCGGCTCCAAGCGGTTCACCCTGGCCGACCTCGTGTTTGCCGTGGTTTTGTGCGGCACGGTCATGGCCGTGTTCGTCGCGCGCTCGAGGAACGGGGATCCGCGAGGGGCTAGCTTCCTGGCGATGCTCACGATCGTGATTTGGGTGTTCAAACGGATGTTGAGCGGAGGCGAGGATTGCCAGGGATGTGGGAGACGGTTTTTCCCGGTCAAGCAGCGGCGGCCGCTCCAAGATTGCCGCGATTGCGGGGCTCGGCGGACGAGGCTCGCGCGTTCTTACCGTCGCAAGACTTTCGCCTTCTGGCTGCTGGTTCCCGTGATCCCGGTGTTCCTGGTGGCCGCGGTGTTTTTCGAGGTTGATGCGTTGGGGGAGATCCGGCCGTCGCGGGGGGCGAGGCTGTTCGGCTTGCCGATCGCGGCCGTGGGGGCGCTCGCGGCGATTCTGGCGATGGCGTGGCTGGACAAGAGCCGAGGTCGACTGGCCAAGGCCGAGGGGCGAGCATGCGAGGCCTGCGGCACCCTGCTCTCGAGGCCGCCCGGCGAGCGGATTTGCCCTGCTTGCCTAAGTCGCGAGCAGAGCCCCGCCCAGGCCTCGAAGCAGCCAATAAGCGGTCTACTTACCCTGCTCTTGGTCGAGGTGGGCACCGGCGTATTCCTCCTCGTCAAATTCGGCCCAAGAATCTTGCATTTGGGGAGTTGGATCGACGTGGCCTTCCTGGCCATACAAGTCCCGCTGGTGATCCTGGGCGTTTTCTTCATCTGGAAGACCTCCGCGCTCGTGTTATCGGTGCGCCGATTGGGCGGAATTGCGAGCGTCGAGGACGTGATCGCCAGGGCCCGGTTCTTCGCGGGCGGCCCGGGGAGGGTTACTCGCGAGGGTTCGGCCGTCGTCTGGTACTCGGGTCCAGAGGATCCCACGCCGATGATCCTCGAGGAATTCGCCTCGGCCCGCCGGCGCTTCGAGGCGTTGTTCGCCGAACCGGCCCTTGTCGAGGCACCGCCGCTTTGCCTGGCGTTCAACAACGAAGACGAGCACCTTAAGTTCGTCGCGTCGTGCATCACTCAAGTCGGCGGTCGGGCCGAGCCGGCCTATTATCTTCAACACCCCTGGACTATGTTCACCCTTTGCACAACAGTGAGTCCTGCCTCGATCGCGGATCCGCGGGAGCGGATCGGCGGGATCCATTGTGCCTACTTGATGAACCAGGTGTACGGCCGGATCGGCGAGGCGTGGCTGAACGTGGGGATGATCCATGCCTTGGACGCGCGACATCGGCCAGGAGATCCGCTGCGACTCAATCGCCGCATGGTCGTCGCCCTTTCAAGCGGGGTGGCCTGGGACGAGGATCTCTTTTCACCCACGATCTTGAAACTCGTGACCATGGTGACGAGGTCCAGGGATCCCAAGATCGATCGGAAATTGAAGCTTTTCGGCGAACAGTCCTGGTCGATCGTTGAGTACCTTCTGGACGAGCACGCGCCCCAGTCGCGGCGTCGTTCATTCCTCGCGTTCTTGAAGGATAAGACGACCAGCGTCGGCTCGGAAGATTCGCTCTTCCGCCATTTCGGCTTTGGATACGGCACGCTGCTCGAATCCTGGCGAGAATGGGTGTACGCCCAGGGGATCGGTCCCGACCTGCCGCCGGCGCGACCGGTTCACGACAGGATCGTGAACCGCCTGATGCCTGTGATCCGCGACACGACCGCCTCGCGAAGGACGCGAATCGAGGCCCTGCGAGACTGGCGGCGCCACGGCTACATCCTGGGCGCGGATTTGGTGATCGCGCTTTTGCGCGATCCCGGCGGGATTCCCAAGGCCGAGATCGCGTGGGCGCTCGCGATGGTCTCGGGCCGGACCCTGGGCGACGACCCCGACCGCTGGCAGGCATGGTGGGACGAGACGCCCCGCGATTCGGGACCACCGATGATGGGCGAGCGCGAGGAGGCCCGCTCGATCAAGCCGTGAAGACACCCGATCCTTTCCTTTCCGCCTCGTTCCGAGGACGTGAACCCCGCTGATGCGTTTGCCGACCGCCCCGACAGGATGTACGCTAAAAGCTTTCGTCCGTCGTTCACTTGGTCAAACGAGATTGCCCGACGATGAACCCCATCGAATTCGCGCTCAGACGCCCCTACACCGTGATGGTGATGGTGGTCGCGATCGCCTTGGGCGGCGGGCTCGCGGCCACGCGCGCTCCGGTCGACGTCTTTCCCAATCTCAACCTCCCCGTCGTCTACGTCTGCCAGCCCTATGGGGGCATGGACCCGGCCCAGATGGAGGGGCTGCTGACAAATTATTACGAATATCACTTTCTCTATATCAATGGAATTCATCACGTCGAGAGCCGCAACATCCAGGGGATGGCGCTCATGAAACTGGTCTTTCACCCGGGGACCAACATGGCCCAGGCGGTGGCCGAGACGATCGGCTATGTGACCCGGGCGCGGGCGTTCATGCCGCCGGGGACGGTCTCGCCGTTCGTGACCCGATACGACGCCGGGAGCGTGCCGGTGGGCTATCTGGTGATGTCGAGCGAGAGTAAGTCGATCGGCGAGATTCAGGACCAGGCGCTGTTCAAGGTCCGGCCCATGTTCGCGAGCCTGCCCGGCGTGTCCGCGCCGCCGCCGTTCGGGGGGAATCAGCGGACGATCGTGGTGCGGATCGATCCCGATCGGTTGCGGGCCTACCAGATGTCGCCCGACGAGGTGACGGCCGCGCTTTCGGCGGGCAATGTGATCAGCCCGTCGGGCACGATCCGGGTGGGAGATCTGATGCCGATCGTGCCGATCAACTCGATGGCGCGGGGTATTCCCGACCTGGAGACGATCGTGATTCGCCCCGGCCAGGACCCGACGGTTTATCTGCGGGACGTGGCGACCATCAAGGACGCGTCCGACATCCCCGCGGGATGCGCCCTCGTGAACGGCCGCCGGGCCGTCTACATCCTGGTGACCAAGCGCGCTGACGCCTCGACCCTTTCGGTGGTGAATCGGGTCAAGGAGGCGTTGCCCAGCATGCAGGCGGTCTTGCCCGACGATATCAAGGTAAGCTTTGAATTCGACCAGTCCCCCACGGTGACAAGCGCGATCCGCGGCCTGGCCCTGGAAAGCGCCCTCGGGGCCGGGTTGACGGGGCTGATGGTGCTCGTGTTCCTACGCGACTGGCGGAGCGTGATCGTGGTGGTGCTCAATATCCCGTTCGCCCTCGCCGGCGCGATGGCCGCGCTCTATCTCACCGGCCAGACCATCAACCTGATGACCCTGGGGGGGCTGGCGCTGGCGGTGGGGGTATTGGTCGACGAATCCACGGTTGAAGTGGAAAACATTCATCACCAGATGGAGGAAACCCGCTCGGTCGCTCGGGCCGTGCGACGGGGAAACCACCAGACGGCGATTCCCCGGCTTCTGGCCATGATTTGCGTGCTGGCGGTCTTCATCCCGTCGTTTTTCATACAGGGGGCCGCGCGCGAGCTCTTCGTGCCGCTGTCGCTGGCCGTCGGATTCGCGATGGCGACATCGTATGGACTTTCAAGCACCTTTGTCCCGGTTCTGTCGACCTGGATCTTGCGGCGCGCGCGTGTCGAAACGACCCGGCGGACCTTCCTTGACCGTGGCCGCGACGGCTACGCGAGGGCTCTCGGGGGGCTCGCGCGGGGGCGCTATCTGGTCGTTCCTCTCTATCTGGCCGGGTCGATCGCCGTGATTGCTTTCGTGGGGCGATCGCTCGGGCTCGAGATCTTCCCCAAGGTCGACTCCGGGCGGTTTCAGCTCAGGCTGCGGGCACCCGACGGGACGCGATACGAGAAGACCGAGCAGCTCACCATCGCGGCCCTTCATGCGATCGAGCGCGAGGTCGGGCGCGACCAGGTCGCGGTCTCGGTGGGCTATGTGGGGCAG
>JAKBAP010000061.1 GCA_021808995.1 Planctomycetota bacterium
CACGATAGACCCTGAGCTGGTCGGCCACCACGCCACCCGATCCGGCGACCCCTAGCGCGATGGGGGAATCACCCCCCCCCGGCTCGCCCCGGCTAGGCGTGTAGTCAAAGGGAATAAAGAGGAGCCGGCCGTCGACGGCCACCTGGACACGGTGGTCGACCACGGCGGCCTCGATGACGACCGAGCGAGGCCATGGTCCCTCGGCCCGAAACGGGGGCTCGAGCGAGGTGACGCGGGTCGGCCGGCCGTCCTCTAGGAACCGCGCGTCGCCGCCGCGCTCGACGGGGAGCTGGATCTCGAACCGTCTGGGACCCGAGCGCAGACGAATCGCGAGGAATTCCACCGACCGATCGACGGTGAGACGGGCCTCGAGCCCGATGTCCTTGACCTCGTTTTCGGACCGAGCCACCTCGCCGTCATAGGCATAAAAGTCGCGGATCGGTCCTGGCCGCTTGCGAACCGGGTCCCAGTGCTCGTAGAGCAGCCAATCGACGCCGGCTCGGGCGAGCGAGGGTGCTTCGTGGACGAGCTGGCCTTGGCGGGTCGTCCAGCCGGAGGTCATGGCCGCGGGCGAGCCGGGCGGGCGGGGGGACTAGCGAGCGGCGACGGGCCAATCACGCCCGGTCCCCGCGCTGTCGTGGACCAGGATCCGGAGGGCCTGGAAATCGGCGAGCGACTTGCGCGCGATTTCGCCATCGACCACGACGTCGCCATCGACCAGGCCGATGGAATCGCCCGGCAACCCCACGACGCGCTTGACGTAGGCCTGGCGAGGGTCTTCCGGAAAGCGAAAAACGGCGATTTCCCACCGTTTTGGCGGGCGAAACTCATGGAACAGCTTTTGCACGAGCACCCGATCACCCCCCCTGGTCAGGGAGGGCGTGGTCGGCCCCTCGCGCTCACCACAGCGTGGGCAAATCCCGCGGGCGGACTCGTCCGCCTCGTCGAGCCCCACCGCGAAGCTCGCCCCACATGACAGGCACGCGAGCTCGCGGTGCCGGCCCAGGAGCGTGGGCGTCATCGAGCCGGTCGGAACCACATAGGCCTCCGCCACGAAAGTCCGCACGATCAAAATGCAGAGGCCAAGCGCGATCAATGCCTCGATCATCCGCCGCGCGCCGCTCGATCGCGGATCGGGCTCGCCGCCAGGGTCGGGAGTCTCCTCGACCACGGCCACCAGGGCGAGGGGCGCTGACTCGGACGTTGCCGGCGTGCCAAGGACCATGTTTCGCCCCGGAACCGCGCTTGAAGCCGCTCAACCCGACGGACCTCAATCCTCGCCGTCGTCGAGCACCGAGAGAAACGCCTCCTGCGAGATCTCCACGCTCCCCACCTGCTTCATACGCTTCTTGCCCTCTTTTTGCTTTTCGAGGAGCTTGCGTTTTCGCGAAATATCGCCGCCATAGCACTTGGCCGTGACGTTCTTTCGCAAGGCCGAGATGGTCTCACGCGCGATGACCTTGCTTCCGATCGCCGCCTGGATGGCGACCTCGAACTGATGACGCTCGATCTCGCCCCGGAGCTTCTTGACGAGCTTCCGCCCGCGGCGATCGGCGTGCGCGCGGTGGACCACGGTCGAGAGCGCGTCGACCTTTTGAGCGGCCACCAGGATATCGAGCCGGCAAAGATCGCCGGCCCGATAGCCAATCAGTTCATAATCCATCGTCCCATAGCCGCGGGTCGCGCTTTTGAGCTTATCGTAGAGGTCGTAGATCATCTCGGCGAGTGGCAGCTCATAGGTCAGGATCGCCCGCGTGGTCGAGAGATACTCAGTCTTGATGAAGACCCCTCGGCGATCCTCGCAGAGCTGCATGATCACGCCGATGGAGTCTTTTGGAATGATGAAGTTGACCTTCGCGATTGGCTCGCGGAATTCGTCGATCTCGCCGGCGTCGGGGATTCGGGTGGGGTTCGAGATATACCGGGTCTCGCCCATTCGGGTCAGGATCTCATAGGTGACGTTGGGGGCGGTCTGGACGAGCGCCAGGTTGCTTTCGCGCTCGAGCCGCTGCTGGACGATCTCCATGTGGAGCATGCCCAGGAACCCGCAGCGAAACCCAAAACCGAGCGCGTCCGAGGTTTCGGGCTCGAAGGTAAAGCTCGAATCGTTGAGTGAGAGCTTTTGCAGGGCGGTCCGCAGATCGTCAAATTGGCTGTTGGTCGCGGGGAAGAGGCCGCAAAAGACGACGGGGCTGGGCTCTTGATAGCCCTCAAGGGCGATCGTGGCTGGACCGGGGACCTGGGTGATGGTGTCGCCGATTCGGACGTCCGAGAGCTTCTTGATATTCGCGGTCACGTAACCGACCTGCCCGACGCCGAGTTCTTGACAGGGGGTCTCCTGGGGCCGAAATCGGCCGAGCCCGGTCACCTCGTGGTCGGTCTGACCGGCCATCATGCGGATTTTCTGGCCGACCTTGAGGATCCCGTCGACCACCCGGACGTAGGTGACGACCCCCTGGTAGTCGTCGAATTTGGAATCGAAGATCAGGGCTCTCAAGGGCGCATTGGGATCGCCGGCGGGAGGGGGCACGCGATCGATGATCGCCCGAAAGACATCAGGAACCCCCTGCCCCGTCTTGGCGCTCACCGCCAGGACCTCGGCCGGGTCGATTCCGAGGCTGGTCATGATCTCTTCCTTGATTTCGTCGGGGCGGGCGGCCTGCATGTCGATCTTGTTCAGCACCGGCACGATGGCCAGGTCGCTGGCGACGGCCAGATAGGCATTCGCGACCGTCTGGGCCTGGACCCCCTGGGTCGCGTCCACCAGCAGGATCGCCCCCTCGCACGCCGCCAGGCTCCGCGAGACCTCGTAATGGAAATCCACGTGGCCCGGCGTGTCGATCAGGTTAAGCTCATAGAGCTCGCCGTCAAGCGTATAGTTGATCGCGACCGCCCGGGCCTTGATCGTGATCCCTCGCTCACGCTCAAGGTCCATGTCGTCCAGGAGCTGCTCGCGAAACTCGCGCTGGGTGATCGCCGCCGACTGGAGCAAGAGCTGGTCCGCCAGCGTGCTTTTACCGTGGTCGATGTGCGCGACGATCGAGAAATTCCGGATCCGCTTGGGGTCGAATACCATCGATTGATTCCAAATTTCCCGCGTCGCCGCGCCGGCTCTTGGCCCTCGAACAGGAACGACCCGCGTGATCCCACGCCGGCAAGGCAACGCCCCTACCGCGCCGTCCTTTCGATCTCATGGATTATAGGGTACTCGCGCGATCCCTGAAAGACGGTTTGCACCTATTGCATCCCCGGATTGCATGATTCGAGGGATGGAACAGGGAGCATTAGGACTCGGCGAGGGCTTTCACCGGCCCTGAAAAACGGGTATTGAAGGAAGTATGACCGGCCCGCGACCTTCTTTGTTGATTTGGAGCGACCGACAATGCATTTCCTTGGACTTTTGAGCGTGGCCCTGATCGCGGGGACGGGCGAGGGCGATTCCAAGGTCGTCTACCGTCCCGAGTTGTTCACGACCCTCGTCAACCCCTCGTGCTCCCATTGTATTGACGAGTCCAGGCGCAAGGCTGGCGAGCTCCGAGAGCAAGACCGGGTCCTGGCCTGGACGCGGGGCAAATACGATGGTGGGGCGATTCCGTATCGTTGGTTTCTGGTTCCCTATCGGGTGATCAGCGACACCTATGGCGTCTTCGTATATGACGCCGACGCTGATTTTGTCCGGGGTTATCCGGCGTCCCTGGATTATCGGTTTCACGGTTGGCGCAACGGCGTCATGGTGATGCGACACAAGGATGGGACGCTCTTTGACTGTCTCACCGGCCTTGCGTATGAGGGGCCACGTAAGGGCGAGCGGCTCGCCCCGATCGCCACGATCGAGAGTGACTGGGGGGCCTGGCTCAAGGGAAATCCCGGCACGGTGGCCTACCAGATGGTGTCCAAGTTCCAGCCCCAGGAACGGCCGACGGCCCTGTTGCCCGAGTCGCGAACCACCCGGCTCGACCCCGACCCCCGGCTTGAGGCCGAGGAGCGAGTTCTTGGCCTGGAGATCGACGGTTCCAGCGTGGCCTGGCCGCTGAAATCACTCGGCGACCAGCCGCGCGTCAAGGGGACGACGCTGGGATCGAAGCCGGTCGTGGTTTTGTGGGCTCCCGGGACCCGAACCGCGGCCGCCTACGCACCCGAGACCGACGGCAAAACCCCCGAACCCGCTACTCTGGAAGCCCAGCCAAGCGACCCCTTGGCCCCCTTTATTGATCGCGAGACCGGCTCTCACTGGTCGGTCGCCGGCCGCGCCGTCGCCGCCGCCGGCAAGGGGCAGACCCTCCGCTGGCTCCCTGGGGTGATGGTCAAATGGTATGCCTGGTCGGCTGAATACCCCAAGACCACCATCGCCGACAAATAGGATCGACCGGGGGGTTACTTTCGGGCCTCGCGCGTCATGTGGGGAAGCTCGGGCAGGATGATCGCGCGCATCGCCAGCTCGACGGCGGCCTTCGAGCCGGGCAAGGCAAGCACGACGGTCCGCCCCACCAGCCCGCCGATCGCGCGGCTGAGCAGGCAGGCCGACCCGACTTGCTCGTGGGATAACCAGCGAAAGAGCTCGCCAAAGCCCGGTAAAACCAGCGTCCAGAGCGGCTCGAGCGCCTCCGGGGTCCGATCTCGCGGGCTCATTCCCGTGCCGCCGGTCAGCACGATCGCATCGTACCCCTGAGCGACGCCTCGTTCGACCTCGGCACGGATCCGATCGGGCTCGTCCGGGACGATTGACCGGCCGATCACGCGATGCCCGGCGGAGGTCGCCTGCTCCGCGATCAGGGCACCCGAGCCGTCGGTTTCCAGGGTCCGTGTGTCCGAGACCGTGAGCACCCAGAGCGAGAGCGAGGCCTGCGCGGCCAGACGATGCTCCCGGACAGCTCCACTCATGCCAATGTCCCCCAAAAGTCGAATTTCTTATAGCCTTCCCAATCTACCAAATCATGGAAGGATGCTCGGCCCGATTGCCGAGGGGTCGTGAGGATCCTTATGATAGAGTAATTGTCATCCTTGAGGGAGTCTTCTGGGTTCACCGAACTCGTGCGGCGAGGACGAAAGATGGCTCAAGGGATCGTTTGGAACGGGTCTTGGTGGGCTGGCTCGCGATGGGCGGCCCTTTGTTTGCTGGCGGTGGCCGCCCCGGTGGCCGGACGGGCCGACACGATCACGCTTCGAGGGGGTGGGGCCTTCGAGGGGAAGGTCGTCCCCGTCCCGGGGGACAAGGCACGGGTCCAGATCTGGCTGCTCAAGGGGCGAAAGCCGCTCACGATCGAGCGCGCGAAGATCCTCGAGATCACCCCCAAATCGACTCCTCTCGACGCTTACTTCGCGAAGCTGGACAAGCTCGAAAACACGGTTGGGGCCGAGTTTGATCTGGGCCAGTGGTGCGATCAAAACGCGCTCGGCGACCTGGCTCGAATGCATTACGAGGCGGCCCTACGCATCGACAAGTCGTTTGTGCCGGCGCACAAGAAGCTCGGCCACGTTTTTCACGACGGCTATTGGCTGGACAGGGACGAGCTGAATCGGATGCAGGGGATGGTGAAATTCAAGGGGCACTGGATTTCGGCCGAGGAACGGGCCAAGCACGAGCAAGAGTCGGAGGCGGCGGCCGTGCGGACGAGCTGGGTTCGCCAGCTCAGCCAGTTGCGTCAGGCCTATCTCTTCGGGACGGTGGACCGTCAGCGCGAGGCTGAGACGCAGCTCATGGCGATTCGCGACCCCGAGGCCGTGGGGGCCTTGGTCCGGGTCTTTGGCCGCCAGCAAGACTCGGAACGAATCTTGCTGTCCCACATCCTGAGCAAGATTCCGGGGCCCGCGGCGACCCGGGCGCTCGTGAGCCAACTGATCGCCGAGCCGGTTCTGGAAGTCCGCTCGATCGTGTTTGAGCGGCTCAAGGAACGGGAGGATCCGGTCGCCGTGGCGACCCTGGTGAAGGCGCTCTCACGGTCGGACGTGATGGCTGTCAACCGGGCGGCCTGGGCTCTCTCGGGCCTGGAGGCGGTCGAGGCGGTCCCGAGGCTTCTCACCGCCCTCGTCACGACCGAATCGCGAATCGTCATCGCCACGGCCGAGGAAGTCCAGGCACCCATCAATTCGGATGGGACCGCCGACCTGCCGTTGCCACCGATCGGGATTAACAACAGCGCGATCGCCTTCATGACGCCCCCGGTCGTCGGCAATGGCGTCGTCGCCTATGGCGGTTTCAGTGTCCCCTTTTACCAACTGATCCCAGGGGCGAACGCCATGGTCGATCGTCGGCCTGATGCCCGGGTCGCGACCTACGTCTACCGGAACACCGAGGTCCTCTCCGCCCTGAAGAAACTGACCGGCCAGGATTTTGGCTATAATCTCGATCTCTGGCGTGAGTGGCTGAGCCGGTCCTTCAAGCCCCGACCGCAACCTGTCCGTCGCGTCCCGCAGCCGTGACGACGGCCCTTATCATCGACCCTCGAGCCTCCCCGTGCCCGACGAGCACCCCGAAACCGACCCCCGAGCCCCCCTTCGTGAGCTCAGGCAGCACCTGGAATCGCTCGCCCGGGCGGGGCTCGACTCGCTTCCCGTCGACCATGCCCTTGACCTTGGGCGAAAGCCTGGCGTGCCCAGCCCCAAGGCACGGGAGGCGCTGGTCGCCCCTCCGCCCAGGCCCCGCGAGGAAACGCCGGCGGCTCCGACTGTCGCCCCCAGGCCGGCCGGGCTTCTTGGCGCTGGCGGCTTGGAGCTTCCGGTGATCCCTCCCGACAAGCGCGCGGCGGAGCTCGCGTCATTAGCCGCCGTGGTCGCGACCTGCCGCAAATGCCCGCACCTCGCCGACGCACGGACGCAGACCGTTTTTGGAGTGGGCTCGACCTCCGCCCGGCTGATGTTCATCGGCGAGGCGCCAGGCGCGGACGAAGACCACCAAGGCGTCCCATTCGTGGGCCGCGCCGGCAGGCTGCTTACCGATATGATCACCAAGGGCATGGGCCTCACTCGGGAGGAAGTTTACATCGCCAACATCCTCAAGTGCCGCCCCCCCGATAATCGCAACCCCGAGCCTGACGAGGCCGCCAATTGCCTGCCCTATCTGGAACGGCAAATCGCGGTGATTCGACCCGAGTTTCTCTGCCTGCTGGGCCTGGTGGCGGTTCGGAATCTGCTCGGGCCGACCCAGTCGCTGGGGCTCATGCGGTCGAAATGGCACGATTACCGCGGGATCAAGACCCTGGCCACCTATCATCCCTCCTACCTCTTGCGCAATGCCCACATGAAGCGCCCCGCGTGGGAGGATCTGCAAATGCTCATGAAGGCCATGGGGATCGAGCCCCCCAGGCGTGGGTCGGGGTTGAGCGACCCAGGCGGCGGGGAACCCTGATCTAGGGTTCGCCCGCGAGCCAAAACGTGACCGTGCCGTCGTGAGAGCCGGAGGCGAGCGTGAGGCCATCCGGGGAGAAGGCGACGGTGTTGACGCGGCCCCCGCCTGATTCGAGAGCGAGGGTCATTTGCCCGGTGACGGGGTCCCAGAGCCGGACCTTGCCGTCGTCGCAGGCGGCGGCCAGGGATCGACCTCCCGGCGAGAACGCCAGGCCGCGAATGGTCGCGTCGGAGGCCTTGACCGTCGAGATGAGGGTCCAATTCCGCGTGTCCCAGAGACCGACATCCCCCCAGTCGTCGCCGACCGCGAGGCGCGAGCCATCACGCGAAAACGCGAGCGCGGAGTTTTGCCTCGCGGTCGCCACGCGAAACGATCGATCGTCGTGCTCCAGATCCCAGATCATGAGCATCCGATCATCCCCCGCCGAGGCAAGATAGCGACCAAGGTGATCGGCGGCGATCGCGCGAACCGTGTTGGAATGGCGCCGATCGACGGCCAAGGTTTTTCCACTGGCCAGATCCCAAAGTCGAATCGTGCCATCCGACCCCGCCGAGGCCCCCTTTTCGCCTGGTCCGACAAAGACCACCGACCGGATCCGGTCGGTGTGACCCTGAAGCACGAACCCTGGCGTTCCGGTCGCGACGTCCCAGAGGCGAACCGAGCGATCAAAGCCCGCGCTGGCGAGCCAGTCCCCCTTCGCGCTGACCGCGAGACCCGCCACCAGCGAGTCGTGCCCCTCCAGGGTCCGCTTAAGGCGACGGTCCTGGGTGGTCCATACCTTGATCTTATGATCGTCGCCGGATGAGATCAGGTCGTTCCCATCGGGCGTGAAGACAACGGCCCAGACCTCCTTGTCGTGAGCCTGGAATGACTCACGAACGCTGGGGGGTTGAGCGAATCGCCAGGCGCGGACCCTTCCATCGGCACCGGCGAAAAAGAGCCGGTCGCCATCCGCCGAGAAGGCCGACGGAGACGAGAACGGCGAGCTTCCCGGGAATCCGCGTGGCTCGCCCTGGCTCTTCAGGTCCCAAATCGCGGGAGACTCACCCAGACCAGTCAGGGCGAGTCGATCACCCGCGCGCGAGAAGGAAAACCGGGGGTCCCGTGGGATCGAGCCCAGCGGCTCGATGAGCCGAGCGTTCAAGGTCGGGTGCTCGATTAAGATCAATTGTTTTTCATTCGCCGCCACGGCCGCGAGCCAGCGGCCGGCGGCGGAAAACCAAGGCCGGCCGCGCGTGGGGGTGTTGAACGACGCGGTTTCGCGCCCGGTTGTGGCGTCGAGGATGGTGATTCCCTTCCCACCCCCCGCGGCGACGGCCCGACCATCGGGGGAGAAGGCGAGCCTGGACTCGCCCGCGATCGGTCGTGACTGGCGTGAGCGGGTCTCGTGGCCGCGGACCGATTCGATCGTGACGGTTCCGTCCAGGCCGAGGGTGGCCGAGCCTGGACCACGAGGCGAAAACACGAAATCCGACGCCTGACGAGGGGGCTCTACCGGCGCGATTCGACCGGCCCGCGCGGAGACCGACCAGATCGTCGCGCAAGAACGGGCCGGCGATTTGGTCCCGTGCTCGACGACGACGAGCTGGCCACCGTCGTGCGAGAACGAGGCTCTGTCGACGTAACCGGTGATACCGGGGACAACCTGGGGTTCGCCACCCGCGTCCGAGGCCCAGATTCTGACGTCGCTGGGGATTTCGCCTGGAGACGACCAGGTGACGATCTGGCTTCCGTCCGGCGAGTACTCCAGGCCGGAGATCAACCCCTGGTGAGCCTGGCGGCGGGACGACTCTCGCCCCGCGACCAGATCCCAGAGAATCAGCATCCCCTCGTCGTCGGTCGTCGCCAGGGTACGGCCGTCGGGTGAGACGGTCACGCTTCCGACGGGTCGATCGTGACGTGAAAGAACGGAAAAATCGCGCTGACAGAGCCGCCAAAGATAGTGCCATTCAAAGCCCCGGGGATCCGCGCCGGCGGGGCGGCCTCGCAGGCTCTCGAGCAGTTCCTGGGCAAACTCAAGCTCCCCGGAGTCCGAAGCCTGATACGCGAGCCGCACCTGCGAGTCGTACCAGAGCCGTCGGGTGAATGCCTCGCTTCGCTCCGCCTGGTCGAGCGCTGAGCGGAGCTCGAGATAGTGGCGATTGAGCAACGAATAGCGCCAACCGGCCGCGATCCCGAGAGCCACCACCAGCATCAGGCCGGTCATTAACGACGCCCGCGCCGCCGCTCGATGTCGCCGAGTCCAGCGGGACGCACGGTCGAGAAGGCTCGAAACCCGCGCGTGGATCGGCTGATTGTTCAGGAATCGATCGAGGTCGTCGGCCATCTCCTGAGCCGTCGAATAGCGATCGGCGGGGTCCTTGGCCGTTGCTTTCACGGTGATCGTCTCGAGATCCCTTGGGATCGCCGGATTCAACCGCCGGGGGGGCGTGGGATCTTCCTCGGCGATCATCCCGAGAATCCGCTGCCGATCATCGCCGTCAAAGAGCGGGCGGAGCGTGATCATTTCATAGAGAACAGCACCCAGGGAATAGACGTCGGTCCGCTGGTCGAGCATCGAACGGGTCGGCGAAGCTTGCTCCGGGCTCATGTATCGTGGGGTTCCCAGCAAGGCACCCGACTGGGTCAGGTCCGCTTGGCCGTCGATCCTGGCCAATCCAAAATCCGCCACGTAGAGCCAACCGGCGTGGTCGAGCAGGAGGTTTGACGGTTTCACGTCCCGATGCAGGATCCCTTGCTGGTGAGCGTAATGAAGGGCGTGAGCGGCTTGCTGGGCGAGATCGGCCGCGTGACGAAACGACGTGGAGGGGTCGCCCCCCAGCAGGAACGGGCCGGCGTCACCGAGTGTTGACCCCAATCCGACGGGGCTTGCCTGATCAGCCTGGCTCGGTTCGACCCCGGCGGCGGTCGACGCGGTCCGTGCCTGCCTCCGCGCCCAGGCGATATCGTCGGCCACGGTCCGGCCTTCGATCAGGCGCATGGCGTAATAATGCACCCCTTGCGAGGACTCCACTAGATAGAGTGGGACAATATGAGGATGGTGCAAGCAGGCGGCGGCCTGGGCCTCGATCTGGAACCGCTTCAGCTTGAGAGGATCCCGCGCCGACAGCGTCGGCAGGATCTTGAGCGCGACCCGCCGATTGAGCGAGATCTGGATCGCCTCGTAAACCGTGGCCATGCCCCCGATCCCGATCATTCGCAGGATACGAAAGTCACCAAGAGCCTGGATGACCGGGGGATCCAGCACGTCGAGGCACTGAGCCGACCGGCCGAGGGCGAGCTGGGTCATGGCCTCGATCGAGGGCAACAAGTTTTTCAGTCGTTCGGCCTTGCTGGGATCCTCGGATTCGATCCGTTCCAGAATGGCCGTCACCCCCTCGCCCAATCGTTCGGCGGCGTCGGCGAGCCGCTCGGCCAGCCACAGGTCGGAGTCGCGGATCGGCTCTTCGAAACTCATGTTGGACGCCCCGATTCAGGAACGCTCAAGAAAGGCCTGGAGCCGCTCGACGGCTCTCAGGTGCCGCATCTTGACGGCGCTCAATCCGAGGTCCAGCCTGGCCGCGATTTCCGGGAAGGCGAGCCGGTCAAAGTAACGCATTTCGAGGATCTGGCGGTCGGCCGGGGCCAGGCACGACAGTGCCAAGCGAAGTCGCTCCGCCGATTCGGCGGCGATCACGACGCGGCTGGGGGTGGTGCCCCGCGCGTCGGGATGATCGAGAGGCGTCGCCCCTGATCCGCCACCACCCGCGAGGGGCGCGATTTCGCGGGCCACGCTTCGCTTGCCTGCCTCGAGATGTCGTCTCCGCGACATGTACAAGCGATCGATCACCAGCGCGCGAAGCCATGGCACGAAAGGAACCGGCCGCTCGCGTAAGTAAGCGGGGAGCTTCAGGCTCGCGTCAACGAGCGCTTCCTGGACGACGTCGGAGGGATCGACCCGGGCCGCGAGCCGGCGATCCAACCGCGCTCGCGCCAGCCGCAGTAGCCTCGATCGGGGCCGATCCAGCAACGGACCTATCGCCTCGGGCTCACCGGCTCCGAGTCTGCTCAGCAGTCTCTCGGTCTCGCTGCTATTATCGAACATCGCCGCCACCCCTCATTCGCGTGGACCCCACGCGGTCCCCCCGTTGACGCTCCAGCCCACGAAAAAGCACTGTTCAAACCCAACGGCCCCAAAAAACCAATCGGGGCGAGTGACCGCTGCTCGCGACTCCGCGGGATATGCCATGGAGGCCACGGTCTCTCGTGGAGGCCCACGCTTGTAATCCGATGCTACGGAAATCCCGGCAAGCCGACAATCCGCTTGAAACTCGTTTGCCGGGTTCGCGCCTGGACCACGTTCTTCATTCGTGAAATGAAGGTCGTTGTCCCCGAGCGAAGAATGAAATCCTTCATGAGAGAAAGGTCGACAATGCCCCCACCGAGTGTTGGATACCCGCTCGCGACCCTGGCCCTGGCGACCCCTGGGAACACGTCCCCCGGCCAAAGCGGAGGGTGGGGCTCGATCTTCGAGAGAGGGGTTTCGTTCACCACGGGCGGGCCAAATCTCCAGGGTTCAAACTCCGACACCTTCCGAATCCCTCGAGGTTCAAGCGATTCGTGGTGCTTCCAGGGCGGTGGATCGTCGAGCGAACATCGCCATGGCTGGGACGGTATCGACGCCGCCCTGATCAGGACCACGAGCCAAGCCCCGGCCCGAGCGCGTCGTTGAGCTTGATCGCGATGACCCATGTGATGCTCCCGCGTCGGGCGCGGAGAAAGATCTGATTCTCAGACATTCCCCTAACATCCGAGTACCAATCATGACAACGTATTCGAACGGAGCGGATTTCGTGAAGGCATTGAATCTCGCCCAGGGGCCCGCGCCTGGCGAGCTTAGCCTGGTCGGTTTCGCGAAGGCTACCTCACCACCCGAATTGGTGGGAGGCACCACCTCTTTTCAATTCTCGCCTGGATTCGACTGTGGGCTCTGGGTGACGATCCCGGCATCCATGGTGTCGATTGTCGAGCGGATGGACCAGGCCCCCTGCGGTGATCATTCACACGACGTGGTCCGCCTTACCTTCGCGCCCCCCGCGACGCCCGAGTCCAAGGTGCTTTTCGATCTGTTGCGATATCTGATGAACGGTCCGGCCAAGTCCTCGCCGACAGCGACCGATCCCGTCGCGACGGGAGGAACGCACCACCCCATGATGTCCCTCGGTTGGCATAATCCAGGTTCGCCGATCGCCGCCTCGTTTCACTGGCCGCCGCACCCGCCGCGAATCCCACGCCCCAACTGGCCACCGATCTGGCCGACCCATGGCTGCGACCTCGGGTGTTCGATCGCCTTTCCAGAGTTTTATCCCCAGGCGGTGGCCGCGCTCCGTACCCTTAAGGGCACGGGCGTGATCACGAGTAGCGCTGAGTGTCACTCAATCGCGGGCTCGGTGGGAACCCTCGCCGGGTATCTCGCCCAGGCCCTTCCGATCCCCTACGCCAAGGCCATCGCCAACGCGATCGTTGGTCGTTGTGCCACGTGTGCCTGCGATCAGGTGTTTTGACCCCATCCATACGGTATCAAGGTGAGCCGGCGAGGTCGTCTCCTGCTCGTGGAACGAGCTTGCCGGCGCTTGGGGCTCGTATCGGCCTGGCGGGGGACTATCGCGGCGGAGCTTCCCCGCGAGCGGGGATGGCACCGACCGCGTCCCCTCGCGGGAGCGTGGGAGGACCCGCCGGCTGGGGCGCGAGCGGGGGATGGCCGAGTGCCCGGTAAAGCTGAAACTGGGCGCGATTGTAGGCGATCGCGGCGGCCAGGTAATCCGTGCGAACCTGCGCGAGCGCCTGCACCGGCTGCAAGACCTCGATCGGCCGGGGCGCGCCAGGAAGCGCCGCCCCTCGCTCGATATTCAGGAAATTGAGCTCCAGCGACCGGATCGCCTCGGTTCGCGCCCGGGCCGCTCGATCAAGCCTCAGACTCGCGGCCGACCGGGTCTCAAACGCCGAAACCACGTCCGCCGCCACCTGGTTTTCGGTCTTGATCAGCTCAATCGCGGCCACCCGATTCTGAGCCTCGGCCTTGCGCATCAGGGCCACGTCCGTGAATCCCAGGTTCTGGAGCTCCCAGTTCAGGCTGACAGCCGCGTCCCCACGCGAGCTGAAATTGCCGAAGAAGGCGTTTTGACCCCCTCCGAAACCGCCCCCGGCGTAGCTCCAGGCCAAACTGGGAATGAGCGGTCGCAACCGCGCCTGCTTGAGCCTCGCCAGCGTGGCCCCGACGATGGCCTGGGCCTGGGCCAGCTCGGGGCGATGATGGAGCGCCTCCACGATCAGGTCATCGAGCAGGCATCGGTCGGAAACCAGGCGAAAGAGCATCTCAGGGGGCTCGGTGGGCGCGACGACGAGCCTGGGATCGAGATTGAGCAGCCGGATGATCTCGGCCGAGGCGACCTTGAGATCCCCGGCGGCGGCGGCGGCGAGCTGATCCTGGTGGTCCTTTTCAGTGAGGCTCCGCTTATAGTCGGCCTCGAGGCCGGCGCCGGTGCGTTCATAGGCGCTCGTGATCTCGGCGAGCCGGGTCGCGTGACCGGCGGCCTCGCGAGCGACCACCAATCGACCGGCCGCGAACTGGAGCTCCAGATAGGCGATCGCGACCGTGAGCAAGGCGTCGTTGGTCGTCGCCTCATAGCCGGCCCGTCGCGCTGACAGGACTTTTCGCGCGGCTAGGGGCTCGAAGATCGCGTCCGAGAACCGCAAGACCGATGTCAAACCATTCACGGGCGGATAGCCGCTTCCTGGCGGCGCGGCCGAGATCGCCGTCCCGCCCGCGGCGGTCGCGCCCAGGAAAAGCGCGCTCCGGCTGGTCGTGATCACGGGGCCCTGGATCGTCTGTACCTGGCCATCCAGCCGGGTCCAGGTCGGCCCCACGAAGAGGCTCGGAAGCCAAAGCGCGCGCGCGGCCGAGAGATCCGCGACGGACTCCGCGATCCGTTGCCGCGCGATCGCGATGTCGAGGTCGCGGGCCCCCGCGAGCCGGAGCGTGCTCGGAAGGTCGATCGGCTGAACCACCTGACCGGCATAGAGCATGAGCGGGTCGCCCGCGGGCTTGATCTCGTCCGCGGCCGGCAGTGGGGTCGGGAATTCCTCGCCACGCCGCGGCGGCGGGATCGCCATCCTCGACCCCGGGCTCCCCTGACCAGCCGCGGGAGACGACCCAATCACGAGCACCACGCAAAGTGGAACCGCGAACGCCACGAGCCGTCGAATCCATCCTCCCTGCTCGTCGAGCATTCGCGCGCCCCCGTCCGCCAGGCATCAAGACCCCCGCGCGGCGAGACGCGCGGTCCATCGACTCTCTGATCATGATGAATTTCGGTCCCAGCCCGCGCGACCCTGAAGTGCCTCAATCGAGGAACCACGCTCACAAACCGTTCGACCCGAATAACCGCTATTTCTTGACAGGTTCCGCCGGCGCGACCTGTACGGGCTGATCCTGGGCAAGGGCTCCCGGGTTGCCGGCGATGACGTGATCGCTCTC
Source organism: Planctomycetota bacterium (assembly GCA_021808995.1). GTDB lineage: Bacteria > Planctomycetota > Planctomycetia > Isosphaerales > Isosphaeraceae > JAKBAP01. Next base: position 14,862 of record JAKBAP010000061.1, read on the forward strand.
CGCGAGCCCGCTCACGACCTCGGTTCGTCCGTCCGATCGCAGGCCCAGCACGACGGGCGTTTTGTGGACGCGGCCATCGCGCACGATGGCCAGGAAGGGCTTGTCCTCAAGCTGCCCGACGGCCAGGCTCGGGACGGTGAGGGCGTTTTCGTGTTCCTGGACGACCAGGATCGCGTGGACGTAGAGGCCGGGGCGAAGCTTGCCGTCGGGGTTGGCGACGTCGATCTCGGTCCGCAAGGTCCGGCTCTTGACGTCGAGTGTCCACGAGGTCCGGGCGACGGTCCCCACGAAGACGCGGCCGGGGATCGCCTGGACCCGGATCGACGCCCGCGAGCCTGGCTCGATCCCGACGGCGTCGAGCTCGGGCGAATCGACGACCACGCGGACCAGGTCGTCGCGCGCGACGGTGAAGAGGGCTTGCCCGCCGGGCCCGGCGTCGGTCAGGTCGCCGGTATCGACGCGGCGGGCGACGACGACGCCATCGTACGGAGCGATGATCTTGGTGTAAGTCAGCATGGCCTCGGTCTGGGCGGCCGATGCCCGCGCGGTCGTGACATGGGCGGCCGCGGCCGTGACGTCGGATCTTGCCTTGGCGACCTGGGCCTGGGCCTGAACGACCGCCGCCTCGGCCGATTTGACCTGGGCCAGGATCTCGTCATGGGCCGATTCCGAGGATTTCAACTTGCTGTGGGTCTCGTCGAGCAGGCTTCCGGACAGGGCATGCTCCTGGAAAAGCTGCCCAACCCGCCGATCCTCGGACCGCCAGCGTTCCAGGTCGGCGACGGCCCGTTTCACCCCGGCCTCGACCTCCGCGAGCTTGGCCCGGGTGCTCGCGAGATTGGCCACCGCGACCTCAAGCATCGCCTCGGCCTGGGTCCGCTGGGACTGGGCCTCGTCGACCGACGCGCGCTTGAGCTCGGCCTCGGCCTCGAGCTCCGGCATGCCCAGCACCGCGAGCACCTGGCCTTTCTTGACCCGCGCCCCGATGTCGACGCTCCAGCTCTTCACATAGCCCGAGAGTTTGGCGTGCAGGAGGGTTTCCTCGTACGCGCGGATCTGACCTGGTAAGTTGATCGACTTGTTCACATTCGCGCGCACCGGGGTGACGACCGCGACCGAGGCGACCGCCGCCGCCGGCGGATTGGTTCGCGACCGAGCCCCCGGATCGCATCCGAGCGTCGCCACCAAGGCCACCACGAGCCCAATCGGGCCGACCAGATGGCCTGGCTTGAGCGCTCCATTGGTTGACACGGCGGGGTCCGAACCCTCCTCGTGGTAGTGGGGGCTCTCGGGATCGTCGGGGTCGAGCGAGGCCGACCGCCGGCTCGCGCCATTCTGAACGAGAGCGAAGATCATCGGCAACACGATGAGCGTGGCCACGGTCGCGGCGACCAACCCCCCGACGACCGCCCGGGCCAGCGGGGCCGATTGCTCGCCGCTCTCGCCCAGCCCCAGGGCCAAGGGGGTCATGCCGGCGATCATGGCGAAGCTCGTCATCAGGATCGGCCGCAGCCGGCCGCGAGCACTCTCGATGGCCGCCGTCGCCGCCGACTCGCCCCGCTCGCGCCGGCGCGTCTCGGCGAAGCTCACCAGCAAGATCGCGTTCGCCGTCGCCACGCCGATGGCCATGATCGCCCCCATGAACGATTCCAGATTGATCGTCGTCCGGGTGATCCACAGGGCCAGCACCACCCCCGCGATCACCGCCGGCGCGGTCGAGACCACCACCATCGCCAGCCGGATCGACTGAAAATGCGCCGTCAGCACAAGCATGATCACCACCACCGACGCCACGAGACCAATCGAGAGCCCACGCAGGATCTCGTCCAGCGGGCGCATTTGACCGCGCGGCTCGACCGTCGTCCCCTTGGGAGGGGGACCGGCGGCGGCGATCGCCCGCTCGACCCGCACCGCGACCCGCCCCAGGTCCTCGCCCGCGATATTGGCCGTCAGGCTCACCGATCGTTTCATGTTATAGCGATCATATTCACCAGGCTCCGTCCCCGGGACCACCCGCGCCACGTCCCGCAAGAGCAGCCCCTGGTCCGCGCCGGCCTTTTGCACTGGGACCATCTCTAAACTCTCAGCGTTATTCATGGTCTCGATGGGGATCTCGACCTGCACCTGGTATCCAATGCCCGACTTGGGATCTGGCCAGTAATTCGGGGTCACGAACCGGCTCGACGATGTCGCCGCGACCACCGACCGGGCCACGTCCTCGGCCGTCACCCCGGAGAGCCCCGCCCGTTCACGGTCGATATCGATCGCCAGCGTCGGATAATCGAGCGACTGGCCATACTGAAGGTCGCGCAGCGACGGGATCGCGGCGAGCTCGGCCCGGAGCTTCTCGGCATGAGCGCGGTCATCGGCCAGGCTGGGTCCGGAGATGGCGATCTCGATCGGAGTCGGCGAGCCGAAGCTCATCACCTCGCTCGTGATGTCCGCCGGCTCGAACGAGAGCCGGACTCCCGGCAGCTCGGCCGCGAGAACCCCCCTTAGCCGCTCCTTGAGGCTCTCGATGTCGATTCCGGAGCCACGTTTCAAGGCGACCCGCAGGATCGCCTCCTCCGGCCCGCCCGTCCATTGATAGATCGCGTTGATTGGATAAGACGACGGAATCTGCCCCACATAGCCCACCGAGACCGCGACCTGGTCGCCCCCGACCTCGCGCTCGATCGCATGAAGGGCCGCGATGGTGAGCTGCTCGGTCTTCTCGTATCGCGTCCCGTCGGGTGCCCGCAGCCTGAGCTGAAACCGCCCGGAGTCGACCTTGGGGAAGATCTC